>JADGQD010000073.1 GCA_017882065.1 Anaerolineales bacterium
CTTGACGGTGTGGTAATTAATAGCAGTGCAGGCGACCATCAGGAAGGATATGTGTATGCCAACCGGCGTATCAGCCCCCAGGATTGGTTTTACGCCTGCCATTTCCATGAAGACCCGGTCATGCCCGGCTCGTTGGGGATTGAAGCAATTGTCCAGGCAATGAAAGTTTTTGCTCAACAGCAATCAAATGACGCCGCGGCAGCAGTCCTTGTCACCGGGCAGAAAATGGACTGGAGCTATCGCGGCCAGGTGCTGACGCACAACCGGCAGATGCAGGTGGAGGTCCATTTCCACAAAACGCAGCACATTGGAAAAACGAGGCTATTTACAGGGGATGCCAGTCTATGGGCAGACGATTCCAGAATATATGAAGTGCGGAATATGGCAATTGCCATTGAAGAATAACAGGATTACAGAGTACTGCGTAAATAGCTGAATCAAAACCCCGCTATTTTCGAGCCCTTCGACACAGGAAAGTTCATGGATTTATGAAAGAAGAAGCAGAGATGAGCCAAAACTTAACGAAGAATTCTGCAATGCAATTTTTCCTTAGCCATAAAAAATCTCCGGCGGCTGGTGTCGTGAACCTAAACCAGGCTGCATATGAACCGCAGGCAATTGGCGTATATTTGCGTTCCATCAGCCGCCCGCTCTATGTTATCGAGCAGGAAGGCAAAATCGGCCTGATCTCAGCCGATTGCGACGAGCAGACTTTTCGCAAGCAGGCCGGCGCCCGCTATATCACCGGTGTTCCGGCCCTGCCCATCGAAGACCTGGGAGACCCCGGTTTCAAGAAAACCTACCGGGTACGATGCGCTTATTATGCCGGGTCCATGGCAAACGGGATCGCTTCCGTTGAAATGGTGGTTGCATTGGGCAAGGCCGGTCTGCTGGGCTCCTTCGGCGCGGCCGGGCTGATTCGCAGCCGGTTGGAATCTGCCATCCAGGGAATCCAGGCGGCCCTGCCGGACGGTCCTTATGCGGCCAATCTCATCCACAGCCCCAGCGAGGACGCCCTGGAAAGGAACGCCGTCGATGTTTACCTCCATTACGGCGTCCACGTGGTGGAGGCCTCGGCCTTTATAGACCTGACGCCCAGCATTGTGTATTACCGGGCGGCCGGACTGAGTCAGTCTGACGACGGCGAGGTCCAAATCTCCAACCACGTCATCGCCAAACTATCCCGGCGCGAAGTTGCCACGAAATTCATGCAACCGGCCCCGGAAAACATCCTCAACCAGTTGGTCAGCGAAGGGCGCATCACACCGCAGCAGGCCGGACTTGCCAAAAAGGTCCCGATGGCCGACGATATAACCGTCGAGGCCGATTCGGGCGGTCATACCGACAATCGTCCGCTGGTCTGCCTGCTCCCCACGATGCTGGCCTTGCGGGATGAAATCCAGGCAAAATACAACTACCTGGTCCCAGTGCGGGTCGGGGCGGCCGGTGGTATCAGCACCCCGGCCTCGGCCCTGGCCGCGTTTATGATGGGCGCCGCTTACATCGTCACCGGCTCGGTCAACCAGTCCTGCATTGAAGCCGGTGTATCCGAACACACCCGCCAACTTCTGGCGCAGGCTGGCATGGCCGATGTGGCGATGGCCCCCTCGGCGGATATGTTCGAAATGGGTGTGAAAGTCCAGGTACTGAAGCATGGCACACTCTTCCCGATGCGCGCCCAGAAACTCTACGACATCTATTCGCGCTACGACTCTATTGAACAGATCCCGGCAGACGAGCGCGAAAAACTGGAAAAGCAGATATTCAAACGGGACATCGAATCCATCTGGCAGGATACGGTCAAGTTCTTCACCGAGCGTGACCCCGCCCAGATTGAACGCGCCCGGAACAACCCCAAGCGCAAGATGGCGCTGATTTTCCGCTGGTACCTGGGACTCTCCTCGCGCTGGTCCAACAGCGGCGAAGAAGGCCGCGAGATGGACTACCAGATCTGGTGCGGCCCTGCCATGGGCAGTTTCAACGACTGGGCGCGCGGCACGTATCTCGCCGGACCTGAAAACCGCCGCGTCGCCGATGTGGCGCTTCAAATCCTGACCGGTGCGGCCTGCCAGTACCGTTTGCAAGCCCTGAAACTCCAGGGCCTGCAAGTCCCGGCTGAACTCGAACAATATTACCCCGCGGAGCCGCTCCTGAAATGATGATCAGGCACTGGAGTGATTTACCCGAACCACCGCTTCTGGCTACCGGCGATTGTCAGCTCTGGCTGGCATGGCTGGATGAAGAAACCCCGGCGTCCTTCCGGAATTCCCTTTCCGATGACGAACGCCTCCGCGCCGGACGTTTGCTCAGCCCCCGGAGCGCGGAACGGTATACCGTTGCGCGCGGGATTCTGCGTCACCTGTTGGGCCGTTACCTGGCATCCAGGCCAGAACAATTGGTTTTCTCGTATGGCCCTCGCGGGAAACCGGAGTTGGCAGATGGGTTGCAGATCGGACTATCGTTCAATGTTTCTCACTCCGGCGGCCTGGCGGTTTTTGCGGTTGCAAATGGGTTTGAAGTCGGCGTGGATATTGAAGAAATCCACCCGGTAAGCGACCTGGAAGCCACTGCATCCATTTTCCTTTCGCCGGATGAACTTGCCGAATTCGAGGCATTGACTGCCTCCGGGAAACTGGAACGCTTCTTTACAGTATGGACGTGCAAAGAAGCCATCCTGAAAGCGCTCGGGGCCGGCTTTACCAGTCCTGTTAAAGATATTTTGGCGACCTTTTGCCAACCCGACTCACAAGTAGCTGTGCAAAATGTGACCTTTCAAAACAAGCGGTTAACTTTGCTCAACCCCGCGGAAGGTTTCAAAGGAGCGCTGGCTTGTGTGTAACCGCTATCCAAGGATTAAATTATGACAAATGAATTTGACGCGAAACTGGATGAACTGCGCTCGGCTGCGATTTTGGGCGGCGGTGCGTCCCAGATCGAAAAACAGCACGCCAAAGGAAAAAAGACCGCCCGTGAGCGGATCGAAATGTTACTGGACCCCGGCACATTTACCGAAACCGGCCTGTTCGTTTCCCACCACGCCATCGGCTTTGGCATGGAAAAAAGCCATCCGGCCACCGACGGCGTGGTGACCGGCTGGGGCAAAGTGGACGGTCGGCTGGTCTACGTGTTCGCCCAGGATTTCACCATTTTGGGCGGCTCTCTGGGCGAAGCCCATGGACGGAAAATCGCCCAGTTGATGGACCTGGCCTACCAGAACGGCGCGCCGGTCATCGGTCTGAACGACTCGGGCGGCGCGCGCATCCAGGAAGGTGTGGACTCCCTGGCATCCTACGGCGAAATTTTCTACCGCAATACGCGCGCTTCCGGCGTCATCCCGCAGATTTCTGTCATCATGGGCCCCTGCGCAGGCGGAGCGGTTTATTCGCCGGGAATTAACGATTTCGTCCTGATGGTCAACCAGAACGCCTATATGTTCATTACCGGTCCCGAGGTCGTGAAGGCCGTGACCCATGAAGACGTTGACTTTGAATCGCTCGGCGGCGCTGAAGTCCATGGGAAGAAAAGCGGCGTGGCCCACATCACCGCCCCCGACGAGGAGGCTTTGCTTGGACAATTGCGCTGGCTGCTTTCCTACTTGCCGCCCAACAACCTGACCCCGCCGCCTCACCAGCCGTCCTCGGACGACCCGCGCCGTCTCCTCCCGGACCTGGAACAGATTGTCCCGCTTGACCCGCAGCGCCCTTACGATATGCACGCAGTGATCGAGGCGATTGTGGATGGCGGCGAATTCCTGGAGATCCAGCCGGATTACGCCGAAAACATCCTGGTCGGGTTTGCCCGCCTGGACGGTTACCCGGTCGGGATCGTCGCGAATCAACCCGGTTACCTGGCGGGTGTGCTGGACATCAACGCTTCCGACAAGGCGGCGCGTTTCATCCGCTTTTGCGACGCGTTCCACTTCCCCCTAGTCACGCTGGTGGATACGCCCGGCTTCCTCCCCGGCAGCGAACAGGAACATGACGGCATTATCCGGCATGGGGCGAAAATGATTTACGCCTATTCCGAGGCTACCGTTCCGAAGGTTGCCGTGATCCTGCGGAAAGCCTATGGCGGGGCCTATATCGTGATGAGTTCCAAACACCTGCGCTGCGACTATAACCTGGCTTGGCCGCAGGCCGAGATCGCGGTCATGGGACCGGAAGGCGCGGTAAAAATCGTATTCCGTAAAGAGATTAACGCCGCCAGCGACCCGGCGGTCATCATGAACGAATATATGCGCAAATATCGCGCGGAAATTTCCAATCCATACCTGGCCGCCTCGCGCGGCTATCTGGACGATATTATCCCCCCGGCTGAAAGCCGCCTGCGTCTGATTGCGGCTCTGGAAAGCTTGCGCGAAAAACGCCAGGAAACCCCGGCGCGCAAACACGGGAACATCCCGCTCTAGTATTTTCTCGAAAATTCGGCGGGGTTTTCGCAGGCGAAGACCACCAAAAACACGTCACTTCCCGCCATTTTTTATTGAGGTAGTACTCGATTTAGGAGGTAAAGAGATGAAAGTTCTAGTTGCCAACCGGGGTGAAATCGCCGTGCGCATCCTGCGCGCCTGCCGTGAATTGGGCTTCCCAAGCGTGGCGGTTTATTCGGAAGCGGACGCGCAGGCTTTGCATACCCGTTATGCAGACGAATCTGTATTCATTGGCCCCACGCCAGCCGCCGAAAGTTACCTGAATATCGAATGCGTGTTGTCCGCCGCGATAAAATCCGGGGCCGATGCGATCCATCCCGGTTACGGATTCTTGTCCGAGAATGCGACCTTCGCCCAGGCGGTGGAAGACGCCGGTTTGATATTTATCGGGCCGCGCCCCGAGACGATTTCTTCGACCGGGGACAAACTGGTCGCCCGGCGCGTGGCGCGTGAGGCGGGTCTGCCCATCCTGCCCGGACCGGACGAACCCGTTGCCGACGAAATCCCGGAAAGCCTGTTCGAGCAAATCAAATATCCGGTCCTGATCAAGGCCGTGGCCGGTGGCGGCGGACGTGGCATCCGCCTTGCGCGCAGGCGTGACGAATTGGAACAGATGGTGGTGGCAGCCCGGCACGAAGCCCAGGCCGCTTTCGGCGATGGCACCGTCTATTTCGAGCCGCTGGTTCCGCAGGCCCGGCATATCGAGATCCAGATCATCGGAGATGGGTTCGGGCGGATTTTGTGCCTGGGGGAACGCGAGTGTTCAATCCAGCGGCGGAGGCAAAAAATAATCGAGGAATCTCCCGCCCCTAGTCTCAGCTCCGATATGCGTCATCAATTGTATGAAATGGCTTTCAACCTGGGGCAGGCGCTGAATTACCGCAGCCTGGGAACGATTGAATTCCTGCTCGGTGAAGACGGCTCCTGCTACTTCATAGAAGTGAACCCGCGCATCCAGGTGGAACACCCGGTCACCGAAATGGTCACCGGGATTGACCTGGTAGGCACGCAGCTCAGACTGGCGGAAGGACAACCGTTCAAATATGCGCAGGAAGATATCACAATGCGCGGCTCGGCCATCGAAGCGCGCGTCATCGCCGAAGACCCCGATAATGGCTTCATGCCATCAACCGGGGAGGTAACCCTCCTGAATGAGGCGGGCGGGCCGGGGGTCCGCACCGATTCGGCCCTGTACCCGGGTATGCCGGTCACCTCTGACTACGACTCTTTGATCGCAAAAGTGATCGGCTGGGGAGAAGACCGTCAAACCGCCATCCGCAGGCTCCGCCGGGCGTTGGGTGAATTCCAGATTGGCGGAGTCTGCACCGACATCGGCTTCCTGATCCAGATCATCGACTCCGAAAGTTTCATTCAGGCCAGCGCCAATACCACTTATCTTGAAACCTTTTTGCCTGTCTTTTCCGAAAGCGATGAAGAACTGGAGCGCGATTTGGCACTCACGGCGGCATTTTTTGAACACCAGGCGCGCACCAACGAACCCGCCAGATCATTGCAAGCTGCGACCAACCAGTGGCGGATGCAGGCCTGGCGCGAGCAAATGCGGAATTGAATTCAGGAGTAACCATGAGCATCTACTATGTTACGGTTGGAAAAAACGAGTACCAGGTTGAGATCAACGGTAAACAGTACAAGATCGATGGCGTGCTCGTGCAGGCCGCCCTGGTGGCTCTGAAAGAACGCGGCAAATACCTGCTAAACGGCGTTGCGCGCAAGACCGAGATCTATATCGAGTCGCTGGGCAACAGCCAGTATACGCTTAACGCGAACCGGCGGCATGCAATTGCAAAAGTGGAGCGGGGCAACAGCCGCCGGAGGAGTAAAATCAAAACGGCCAGCAGCGGCAGCCTCACAGCGCCCATCTCCGGCATCGTGATCAGCGTACACGTTACCCCGGGCGATACCATCGAGACCGGGCAGATCCTGGTGGTTCTGGAATCGATGAAAATGCAAATGGAAATGCGTTCCGCCTGCGCCGGTGTGGTGGACTTGGTCAACGTTCAGCCCAAAACCCAGATTGCCAAGGGCGAACTGCTTATCAAAATAATTCCCCGGGAGAACTGAAAAGTCTGCTACAGAGTACTGCGTCCCGTGCTGGAACCGGAACTACCACGTAAATATCTGAACTACAGGGTACTGCGCAAAGATGTGAACCCATATAGATGTATATCCCTGTATTTTGATCGTTCAAAGTTCACGTCTTTATGCAAGAAGCAGTAAAAATGGGGGCTTCTCAGCTTATACACAAAACCATTTAAAAACAAGAGCCGCCCCTTGTGGAGCGGCCCATGAATCGTATTTAGGTTATTTGGCAGGAGCCATGAGGGGTGCAGGCGGCCATTTCATCCCGCCGCCGATTGATCTGGGACTGCTTTTCAGCGGATCGATCCATGATTGTATTTGGCGCGGATCAGGGCCTCGACATCGCTGACAGGGCGGTCGAACGGTCCCAGTTTTTCCATTTTCAGGCTGGTAACCGCCGCCGCCCAGATTCCGGCCTCGCGGGGGGGCTTCGACAGCCGCATGGCAACGTAGGTACCGATGCAGGTGTCGCCGCGCCCGCTGCGCCCGTTCAATTGGGCCGGATAAAAACCCATTTCGTAGCATTTGCCATCGGCGTAGATGAGCAAGCCGTCTTTGTGGGTGAGGACAATTTCCTTCGGCCCCATCCCCGCATAGATTTTGGCGGCCTTGAAAATGTCTGTCTCGCCGGTGAGAAATTCAGCTTCGACGGCATCGCTCTTCAGCACATCCAAATAGGCCAGGGTGGCTTTCATTTCCTCCCAGGGTGCGTAGACCAGGCTTTTGCCCTGCAGGATACGCACAAACCCCTGCATATCTGCAGCCAGGAAGACTTTTTTCTCTTTCAGCGCCCGGATCACGTCCAGGCCGACTTCGCCGCGCAGGCTGGACCCGATACATGCCGCTTTCATCTCCAGGTTTTCCACTTCACTGACGGTGATCGCGCCCGCCAAGCCGTTGACAGACAGGTTGCGAATATCCGGGTCGGTGGTGGGATATTCCAGGCACATTAATGTAGACTGGGGAGAATAGGTCGGATAGCAGGCTATGCCAGCCTGGGTGAACTTTTCCACCACGCGGTCATCTTCTTTTGCCAGCCGGGTGACCACAGCAATTTTCAGGCCGAGACGCGCGGCGGCATGGGCCGCATAGTTCGTTCCGCCGCCATCAACATATTTCGTGCCGGAAGGGGTAATGATTGTATCCTTCGTGTAATTGCCGATATAAACAACATCATAGATTTGAGCGGGTTTCATAAAGCCCTTTCCAAAAACAAAAGTAAATTATCGGATAACCTGGGCAAGCACCCAGTAGAGGCCCGCGGCGACCAGGGCGGTGGCAGGGATGGTCAATAACCAGGCGGTAGCGATCTCCTGCGCAACCCCCCAGCGGACTTTATTCACCCTTTCAGCCGCACCCACGCCCATGATGGTCGAACTGACCACCTGGGTTGTGCTGACGGGGCCGCCGACCAGAGAGGCGCCGAGAATGACCACTGCCGAAGCTATTTGAGCAGCAAAACCGTCCACAGGCCGGATTTTAAAGAATTTGCCTCCCAGAGTTTTGATCAATTTCTGTCCGCCCACTGCGGTGCCAAGCGCAATCATCCCGGCACAAAGGACAATGACCCAAACCGGGACGGCAAAAACCTTCAAATAGCCTGCGGTGACCAGCGCCAGGGTGATAATTCCCATGGTTTTCTGCGCATCATTGGCACCATGGCTGAGCGCCAGGGCCAGCGCGGTAAAGATCTGGCCGCGTTTGAAAAGCCGATTAATTCCCGGGCTGGCTTTCCAACTCAGTAACAGGATCAGCCGGAGGAGCATGTAGCCAAAGGCGAACCCGATGATCGGTGAAGTGAACAAAGCAATCAGTATTTTCTCCATGCCGGGTAATTGAATGGCCTGCCAGCCCGCGCCCATGACCACCGCACCGACCAGCCCACCAATTAAGGCGTGCGAAGAACTGCTGGGGAACCCAAGATACCAGGTCAGCAGATTCCATAAGATGGCACTGCTCAGCGCGGCCAGAAGGACTACCGTATTGATGGCTTCTGCAACAACCACCTCGTGTCCGATTGTGTTGGCGACGGCTACTCCAAAGATAAACGGGCCGGAGAATTCAGCAACAGCTGTCATTCCTAGGGCCACCCGCGGCGAAAGCGCCCGCGACGAGATCATGGTGGCAACTATGTTGCTGGAATCATGGATGCCATTCAGAAAATCAAAAACCAGGGCTAAGACAATCACAACAATAATTATTGGAGACATGATCACAGCCCTTCACTTATGCGATCTTGACCACGATGTCGGCGATTACGTTGGCGGCCTCATCCCCCCGGTCCGCGGCGTTGCTCAGGTGGCGATAGACCTCGCGCAGTTTCATCATCTTGACCACATGCTGGATATCTTCGGCTCCGCTGAAGAGGTCGGCCAGGGCTTCCCGGTAAATATCTTCCACCTTGTTTTCAAGCGCCTTGGCGCGCTGAGCGTGGTCTGCGGCCACTCCGGTATGATCTTCGAAGCGGTCGACTGCCATGAGAAGTTCATAAGCCGCGTCCCTGAGCAATGAAGCCATCCTTTGCATGTAGGGCGTCGGCTCCACCTTCAATACTTGCATCTCGATCACCGTGCTGTA
>JADGQD010000074.1 GCA_017882065.1 Anaerolineales bacterium
GGCGGACTCCATCTTATGAACAGTTTTATGATATGATTTCCGCACCCACAGGATTCTTATGGATGACAAAATCACCATCATCGAAGGTCCACCCCCCGTTTTCGAACCCGTCCAGGATGGCTGGGCGCTCAGTCTCGGCGAAGGCCCGTTCCTGCCGCTGACCCTGCTCACGCGCCTGCGGACGTTTAACGGCCCGGCGCTGGTGGAACGTTGCTACCGCCGCTGGCACCTCAACGAACCCATCCATCTGCATTATCGCAATAACCTGGGGTTGGAAGAGAAAGCCCCCATCGTGGCGGCGCGCTCGGTCGAGACCGACGAAGGAAACGTGCTCCTGCTCTGGATCCAACTTGACTCGCAAAACGTCCGCCTCGAGCTAGATGCGGGGGATGATGAGGCCGACGAGGAGTAGCAGGTCCAGAGCCTGCCCAGAGCGGAGGCGAAGGGTCCAGGAAGGTGCGGACGGCCCGGTTTCCGGGTCGTTTTACTGCTTCTTGCATAAATACGTGAACTTTGAACGATCAAAATACAGGGACCTTCGGCAGCATTTTTGGTTCACATCTTTGCGCAGTACCCTGTGGTTTGTGTCAATAATCACGCGCGACTATGAATTTCATCATATTGACTAAGCATTGATAATCGAGTACCTTTAAAGGCAAAAGAGTATTCTTGGTGGAAATGAGTATGCTGGAATGGATGGACATAACGTAGAGAAGAGCGGGCCTCCCGTCCGGGGTGCCCGCTTATAACTTCCACCGTAGTTCAATCTTCATAAGGAGATAAAAATGTCAGGACAGATTAATGCTTTCGAAATGGCGCAGAAGCAATTTGACGGTGTTGCCAGGCTACTCAATCTCGACCCGCAGGTGGCCGAGATGCTGCGCTGGCCGATGCGCGAATACACCTTCCGCATCCCGGTACGCATGGACGACGGCTCGCTGCGCCTCTTCCAAGGCTATCGCGTCCAACACAACGATGCCCGCGGGCCGAACAAGGGCGGCATCCGCTTCCACCCCGCCGAGACGCTGGATACCGTGCGCGCCCTGGCCACCTGGATGACCTGGAAATGCGCCGTGGCCGACATCCCGCTGGGCGGCAGCAAGGGCGGCATCATCGTTGACCCGTCCACGCTTTCCGTTGGTGAGAAGGAACGCCTGTGCCGCGGTTGGGTGCAGAAAATGTGGAAGAATATCGGTCCGCGCCAGGACGTCCCCGCTCCTGATATTGGTACTACCCCGCAGATGATGGGCTGGATGATGGACGAGTATTCCAAACTTGTCGGCGTGTACACCCCCGGCGTTTTCACCGGCAAACCGCTGGGTGGCGGTGGTTCGCAAGGCCGCACCGAAGCGACCGGATACGGCGTCATCTACACTGTGCGTGAGACTTTGAAGCATCTGGGCATTGACCCGAAGAAATCTGTGGCTGCCATCGAAGGCTTTGGCAACGTTTCGCAGTATGCTGCCATCGGTTTCATCGAAATGTTGGGCGGAAAGGTTGCCTGCGTCTCCTGCTGGGACCGCAATGACAAGACCTCCTATACCTACAGCCACAAAGACGGTGTGGACCCGCGCTTTTTGCTCACCATCGTAGACCAGTATGGCACGATTGATAAAAAGAAGGCCGCGGCCGCTGGTTACGTTGTCGAAGACGGCGAGAAGTGGATCGAGAAGGATTGTAACGTGTTGATCCCGGCCGCCATTGAAGGCCATGTCAATGTCGAGACCGTCAAGAAGATTTCGAAGAACGTCAAAATCGTGGCCGAAGGTGCCAATGGCCCCTGCACGCCCGAAGCAGATGAATACTTCAAGAAGAACAATATCTTTAATATCCCCGACTTCCTGTGCAACGCCGGCGGCGTGACCTGCTCATACTTTGAGTCTGTCCAGAATGATGCCAACTACTACTGGCCGAAGGAAGAAGTGTTGCAGAAACTCGATCAGAAGATGACCACCGCCTTCCACGGTGTGTTGGATATGTCAATCAAACAGAAAGTTTACATGCGCGATGCGGCCTACATGGTTGCCATTGACCGCGTCGCAAAGGCCATGCAGTTGCGCGGCTGGATCTAGTCCAACCAGAATTTTCCGAGGTAGTCTCGGTTCCAGCACGGGGCGTAGTAGTCCCGGTTCCTGGACGGGGCACGGGGCAAAGAACCAGGACGCCAGGTCAACCTGGCGTCCTTCATTGTTGTATAATAAGGCTATCCACTACGGAGCGAGTATGTAAAAATGGACCTGCCAGAAAAGACCCCAAAACCGGAAGTACCTATATCCTCGGAAGAGAGCTTCCCCGAAGAACCGATCTTGGCGGAGGGCTTTACCCCGATTGGCGACCTCGCCCATCTGCCACGCGCACGCCGCAGAAGGGCGCAGCGCATGTTGGTCCCGCCTGGGGCGAACGAACGGGCTGCCTTGTTAGACGATCTGGCGCGGCGTGCCTTCCCTTCCTTTGAGTTCTTCCTTCTCGCTTTTCTGTGCGGGGTCATTCTGGGTGCGGCCTACCTGCTGAATGCGCCGGCGCTGCTGCTGCTCGGGATTTTGTTCGCTCCACTTCTGACCCCCTGGGTGGGTATGACGCTGGCCGCGGTTACCGGCTCCTGGCGTTTTTTCTTCTTGACTTTGGGCGGGCTGCTGGTAGCCGAGGCGCTGGTATTCCTAACCGGGGCACTGGCCGGGCTGGCTAGCCGTCTCTGGGATAATTTGCCATTTTATTATGCCAGGATCCATGCCCAACTGTGGTGGCCGGATTTACTGGTTGTGGCGCTAGGGGCGGTTCTACTGGTAATCTCCTTCGTCCGTTCCGAACAAAAACCTAACCTGGCGGGTGTAATGCTTGCTTACGGGTTGTTCCTGCCGATCAGCGCAGCGGGCATCGGATTGGGCATCGGGAAGGAGATCGGTGGTGTCACACCCTGGCCGAACGGCTTGCTGGTCTTCCTCGTCCATCTGGCGCTGGCTACGCTGGTCGGCGGCATTGTTCTGGTTGTATTGCGTTTCAAGCCGATGAAAGCCAGCGGATACCTACTTCCAGTTTTACTCGGACTGCTTTCCCTGATAGCACTGGTCGTTTTTACCGGGCTGGTGACATTCATCCGGGATGGCATTACTGCCGGCCGCCACATGGCGCCGACGCCCACGACCCTTATCCTGCCCTCCGCCACCCCGGCCGTTTTCCAGACCGCGACTCCGCTCCCCACCAGCGCGCCGAGTCCCACGTTTTCGCCGACCGACACTCTCGAACCCACGCCTTCTTATGCTATTATTACTTCCCCTGAACTGGGCGGAGCAAATATACGCACCGAGCCGGGCGGTGGGACTGTGCTGACCACCCTGATTAACGGCAGCCTTGTCCAGGTCCTGTCCGAAATCGAGAGCGTTGGCACTAGGACCTGGGTGCGCGTCCGCACACTCAACAACATCGAAGGCTGGGTGTTGCAAACAGTCTTAACCGCCACCACGCTGACGCCGCCGCCAGTCCCTACAACTACGTTCACGCCAATCCCCTAGTATTTCAGCTACCTTATTGGAGTTCTACAGGGTACTGCGTTAATATTTAACCCAAATTGTCGTTTTTCCCCTGCTTTTTGGTTGCTTCAGTTCAGAAATTTATACTAGGAGCAGTAAATGACCATCCACTTTGGTACGGACGGCTGGCGCGCCGTCATCTCAGACACGTTTACTTTCAATAACCTGCGCATGCTGACCCAGGCCATCGCCGATGCTGTGGCCTCCGAGACGTGGGAAAAATCCGGAAACGGCGGTTCTGTTCCGGACCCGAAAAAGTTCGTTGTCGGTTTCGACACGCGCTTCCTCTCCGACCGTTACGCTGGAGATGTGGCGCGCGTCCTGGCGGCTAACGGCTTTACTGTTTATCTTGCGCAATCGGATGCGCCCACTCCTGTCATCTCGTATGCGGTCAAAAATCTCAGTGCCATTGCCGGAGTGATGATTACCGCATCCCACAATGCCCCGCGTTATAACGGTGTCAAACTTAAAGCCGCTTATGGCGGTTCGGCCCTGCCTGAGCAGTGCCACCGGGTGGAGGTTTACCTCAATGATAACGAGGAACGCGCCCGGGGTCCGAACCTGATGGACTTTGACCTGGCGCGCGAACAGGGCCTCATCCAGAGATTCAACCCCCTGCCGGCATATTTCGAGCACTTGCGGAATCTCATAAACAGCGATGTGATTGCTGACAACCCTCAGCGTTTTGTAGTTGACTCGATGCACGGCTCCGGGCGCGGTGTGATTAAGGCGTTCCTGCAAGGGACTGGCTGCGAGATCGCCGAAATCCGTTCCGAGATGAACCCTGGCTTTGGTGGCGTTCACCCCGAGCCGATTGCCAAGAACCTGGACGCGCTGGCCGGGGCCATCGGTGCAGGGATGGGCAATTTTGGCGTGACCACGGATGGCGATGCGGACCGCATTGGCGCTATGGATGAACGCGGTAATTTCGTGGACCCGCACAAGATTATGGCTCTTGCACTGCGCTACCTGGTTGAGAAGCGCGGCTGGAGCGGCGCCGCGGTGCGGACGGTCTCGACCACGCGCATGGTGGACCGTCTGTGCAAACGCTATGGCTTGCAACTCTATGAAACGCCAGTCGGCTTTAATCACATCGCCGATTACATGATGACCAAAGATGTCCTTATTGGCGGCGAGGAATCGGGCGGTATTTCTTTCAAGGGGCATATTCCCGAAGGCGACGGCCCGATCATGGGCCTGTTGCTGGTGGAAATCATCGCCATGGCGAAGAAACCACTGTATGCACTGGTGGACGATTTGCTGGCAGAAGTTGGCCCGGCCTTCTACGAGCGCACGGACCTGCGCCTGCATCATCCGGTCGCCAAGGCCGAGATGACCAATTTCCTGATCAAAAAAGCCCCGGCGGAGATTGGCGGGCAGAAGGTGGCTGATATCAGCAACATTGATGGTGTCAAATACATCATGGGCGATGATTCCTGGCTGCTCATTCGTCCCTCTGGCACCGAACCAGTATTGCGCGTTTACGCTGAAGGACGCAGCGTGGAGATGGTTAAAGCCTTACTGGGATACGGTGAAACCGTCGCTGCCAGTGTGACTTAGAGGGTACTGCGCAAAGAGGTGAACCCAAATTGCTGTAATTGCTTATATTTTGATCGATAATTGTTCACGGTTTTATGCAAGAAGCAGTAGAACCGGGAATTTTCAAAGGCTCTCTTGTTAAAAAGCGTGGGCCCGAATCATCGGACCCACGCGAGCACCACCAATAGGAGCAGACCTATGGGTTTGCCCCTAAAAATTTATTTTGTCGGCGATTTTCTCATGCGACGTGCCAGGAGGATGACAACTACCAGCGCCAGTGCCAGGATAATCATGCTGGGCAGGCCGACTTCGTCGAAGAAACCGGTTGAAGGCATTCCTTGACCGTTGATCCCAGGCGTGCCTTGAGCAACAAAGAACGTGGAAGTCATTTGATACGACAACTGTGTTTGCATGGCAGCCAGCGTAGCCGGATCAGTAGTGGCTGTTGCAGCCGGGCTGCTCAGCGGAATGGCAATGACCGGTGTGGGGCTGACCACTGGCGTTTTTGGAACAGAGGTACCGGTCCGTAAGGGTAAGGGAGTAGGCGGAAGAGTCGCTGTCTGCAGAGCGGCCTGGGCCGTGGATGTCAACTGTTGGACAGACTGAGCATTCCCTGCTTCGATCGTTGCCTGCGCAGCATTTCTTAGTGCTGTGGAGCGCGGCGCGATAACCAGGAGATAGACTGCTGCGCACAACAGGGTCAGCAAGACCAGGGCCGCCATAACCCAGGCCAAGGTCCTGAACGTACGGTTGCTTTTCTCCTCAGGCGGCGGGGCGTCAGGAGTTTCCATCGTATCGGGGGCATTACCTTCATCTAACATCGCTGCTTCCTCCTTGTTTGAATTATATTACCCTAGGACTTCCAAATTAGCAAGCGGGATAACAATTTGCTCGCCAGAATCCAGTCTTACTTCTGCAGCCGCCACGCGTAACCCACTGGGTATAGCCGTCAGACCGGGCAGCAGTCTGGTCAGGGTCCCGACTGCTCCGGCGTTTGGTGCACGCGTCAGGCGTACCGGCTGGTCGGGGGCAAACGTCTCCACTTCGCGCGGCAGAGGTGGTTCTTGCGTCACCGGCAGAGGAATGAGAATTTCAGGCCGCACGCCGGTCTGCCAGTCGAACGGTTCGGCGTTGAGTGTCACTTCGCGCTTGGCGTTGGTGGTCAGTAATTTGTAAGCGGCATTGTCCATCGGGTTCAGACCAAACCCATCCACCACGACAATCGGATATTGCATCTGCCCTGCCAGCGAAATGAGAGCGGGCGAGAGACTGCCCAGGATCATGCCGCGCACCGGCAAATCGCCGGCAGCTTGCAGGACTGCTGGATCGCTGCAATGACCGCCCAGCAATATCGAGCCGCGCAGGAGGACATCTATCTGGTTTAAAGAGAGCAATTCGTCCGGGGCCGTGATAACGGGCAACATCAGGCCAAGCCCCATCTGACCGTTGCCCCATACGCCCTGCACAAGCGCCCCGTTGAATGTGATTTCAACGCCGCGTTCGGAGATCAGGCGTGTGACCCTTCCGGGGATCCCGGCACGCAGTTCGAAGCTTCCCTCCCCGGCTTCCATCAGGATGCGCCCACTGCCGACCAGAATTACCCGTCCGTTGCTCGGTGCACGCAGGATTTGCGGGACGAGGCCCATCCGCTGGGCAATGCCCTGACCTTTGGTGACCATCTCCCCGGCTTTGATCTGAATCAGCCGTTCGGCCGCTTCTGGCTGGATCCCGAGCGTGCGTGCCACATCAATCAGCAGATGTTCCTGCCCATAGGGCGCCTCAGCCACCACATCCAACGGCGTGACCTTTTGGTCTACGCGCGCGGTGACACGACCGGGCACGGGCAACAGGCGTTCGCGCAGGAGGGTGGTCAATGGGAGGATATGTACAACGGGTGCCAGCATGGAGAGTCTAGCCTCCTAAAGTCCATAGCCACTTTTTGATGATTTCGCGCCGCCGCACGCCATCTGCCGGGAAGCGCAGAGGGCGGCCGCGCGCGTCGATAACCAACCCCAGTGCTGTCCCGGTGACGGGGATGCCGTCCTCGCGGGTACGGTCGGGACCAAAGCCCAAGTTGGCATTGTGTAAAGGTTGCAGATAAAGACGTCCGGATTGACCGGTGGGCAAAGGCATTACTTCCAGCGCGCCCTGTTTCACCTCTATCCGGTTCTCGTGGCCGTTCTGGTAAATGAGGCGGGCACGCAGGACAGGTGTCCCGAAGCGGGCATTGACGTAAGGTGCGACCACGGTCGCCAACCCGAGGAACGCACCCGATTCCAGTACCTGGATGGGAAGGATGGGGTTTCGGCTGGCGGCTGCGCCCAGTGCAGGCAGCAGGTTGTTCTGGTCCAGAATCACGGTGGTGATGCCCACCGGTTGGATGGCATCCAGCAGGATCAGCAAACTCTGGCCGAGGGTGGGGGCGCGTGTGACCACGCTCCCTGCCGCCAGGATTGGCTCGAAGTAGGGTGTCAGGCCGAGTGCGGCCCGGCGGACCTTGCGGGGAAAATCTTTGGCAGCGCTGTTCAGCGCCACGTACAGACTCTGGCGTGCCACAGCCTGCTCAATGGACAGGTCTTCGGGGGTAGCTGGCAAACTCGCCGGGTAGATGGATTTCTGGTACAGGTAATCGCGCACTGCCTCGGCAGGAATCTCGAGCGGAATCCATTTCTGGATATCTTCCAGGCTGGTATAACGCAGCAGATTGACGAGGCCTTCGCCAAGCCCTAGTTGCGGATACACGTCCAGGGTCAGTTCGCCTCCGAAGGCCGCCGCGATGGTGGCCGCCGATGCGCCCAGGTCTACACCCAGGATACCTTTGCTTGAATCATACACCTGGCTGAGGAAGCGAATAATGCGCCCCTCGGCGGAGGCGGTTGGCATCAGTGTGTTTCCGGCCCAGCTGTTGAGTTCATCTACGCCCTTCATCTGACTGCGGCGCACCTGTGTGTAGAGTTCGGTCAGGGCTCTCTGGGCAGGCTGGAGGTCCTCGGTATCGATACCAGGACGCAGGTTAGGGCTGATGCTTAAAGAGGATGTTAGTGGCTGTAAACTTTCTTTGACTTCGTCGGCCAGTTCCTGATTCCCGGCGAAGAGCAGGGCAGGACGTTTATCGACTGGCAGCAGGTAACAGGCCAGGCCGACTGTTTCCATCAGACGCTGCACGGAGCGTGTTGCCCCGCCATCCGTTCCACCGGCGATCAGAATCAGGTCCGGGCGGAGCCGCACCAGACTGTCAATCTGCTCCTCCGGCTTGCGCGCGTCGTTAAGCCCGATGGTCTCCACCACGCGGGCGTAGATGCTGCGCGCCAGCCTTTGGGTGCTTTCCAGCGAGACATCGTCCAGCAGGCCAATGACTGCGGTTTTGATGGCCGGACCGGCGGAAAACGTGGCAACAAAGGTGTCCACCCCTATGCCTTCCGAGGTGGGCATGATCAGAGTGTGACCTTCTCCGAGGAACTTGCGCCCGGTGACAATTTGCAGGTTTTCAATCGCCTGGCGCACACCCTCGCTGACATCTCGAAAGGGCGCGGCCGCTGTCGAGGGAGCATGACCGGATGCAATGAAACGATAGTGGTCTTCCACCACGTCGAAGAAGGCGGCGCGGGTGGTTACGGTGCCGACATCTACGGCCAGGAGGGAATTAGCGTCAACCAGCAAAGCGGGCATAAGGGTTAAGTCTCATTACAGGGTACTGTGTAAATATCTGAACCGAAATCTCATGAAATGCGTCCAATTCGGCAATAGTAGGTTCAGAGATTTATACAAGAAGCAGTAGAGGACGCAAAAGGTTTACAGAGATGACAAAAAGGTAATTATGAAATTCAGACGCTCGATGAGAGCGGTCATGGCAGCCACAAAGACACCTGCGAACAGGACGCCAAACGTGATTGCGATGAAGACCTGTCCCACCCAACTCAGCACACTGACCAGTTTGCTACGTTGCGGGCCACTGGCGGTGGCTTTCGCTCCGAAATGGAAATAGACCAGA
>JADGQD010000075.1 GCA_017882065.1 Anaerolineales bacterium
GGCGCCCTGAAACACGATTATTATCCCGATTTTCCGCGTACTTACCTGGCGCATAAGGTTAAGGTGGAGGGCGGAACATATCTGGCGAATATTCTGGGTGAGACGGATTTATCTGTAAACAGCCTGCACCATCAAGGTGCGAAAGAAATTCCTGCAACGCTCAAGGCAGCGGCCTATGCTCCGGATGGTCTGGTTGAGGCGGTGGAACTGCTAAACCATCCATTTGGGATTGCCGTACAGTGGCACCCGGAATGGCTGATTGACCAGCCAGCCATGAGACGGTTATTCCGGGCGTTTGTGGAGGCAGCCAGTAGTCACCGATGAGCAGCAACAGTGATATGCGTCCGGTTGGCGTTTTTGATTCCGGGGTGGGGGGCCTCTCGGTTTTGCGTGCCATCCGCCAGCAATTGCCAAACGAGTCCGTACTCTATTTTGGCGATCAGGGGCATGTGCCATACGGGCCGCGACCACTGGAAGAAGTGCGGGAGTTTTCCGAAGCGATTACCCGCTTTTTGCTGGACTTGGGGGCGAAGTTAATCGTGGTGGCATGTAACACGGCTTCGGCAGCGGCACTCCATTCTCTTCGTCAGACATTTCCCGACATTTCCTTTGTCGGTATGGAACCGGCGGTCAAACCAGCGGCGGAGAATACCCGCACGGGTGTGGTTGGTGTGCTGGCTACTCCGGCGACCTTTCAGGGAGCGTTGTACGCCTCGGTCGTTGAGCGCTTTGCAGGAAATGTGGCCCTGCTCCAGAATACTTGTCCGGGACTGGTGCAGCAAATCGAGCAAGGCGCACTGGATGGCAGCGAAACCCGTGGCATCCTCGATTCTGCGTTGCGCCCCATGCTGGACCAGGGAATTGACACCATTGTTTTGGGTTGTACACATTATCCCTTCGTTATCCCGTTGATCCAGGAGATTGTCGGACCGGATGTGCGCGTGATTGATCCGGCGCCAGCGGTAGCGCGTCAGGTTGCCCGGCTGCTGGAATCGGCCGGGAGGCGGGCAGCAGGTCCGAGGTCCGGGACGCTGCGCTTTTTTACCAGCGGCGAAGCGACCAGGTTTAAAGTTCAGCTGCCCAGGCTATTCGACGAAACGGGAGAGGTCCGGGAGGTCCTTTGGGAAAACCATGAAATCCGTATAAAGTAAAAGAGCTGGATTAACAAGCTCGTAGTTCGTTTTTATTTATTTTTATTTTGGTTGGGGTGTACAATTCGTTACTAAGCACCGATATGCTCTATGACAAACTCAAACCCTGCCATTAAACAAAACCAGATAAACCGATGTTTCTGCAGCCGGCAGCCAACCAGTGAAAGACGAAGGCCTGCGTTGGAAAAATGATAAATGCATCAGCAAGGATGCCCTATTTCATCCATTCCGGATAGAAGAGTCGGTAATATCCTGCCCACAAAACCCGTTCATGTACGAAGGTATAGCTAAGCCAGAAAAGAGAAGTCCCTCTTACGATAGCTCGCCGACCTTTATGGAAGACGTCCGCTGGTCAAACGAGTCCGAGCGGGAACCGAAAATAAGGCCGAACAGGCCGAAACTGACCGCACTCTTGAAGAAGAGCGTAAGCGTTAATATATGAACTGCCAATTCCATTAAAGTGCCCCCGGTGCGCCTGTCAAGCACTAATGCGGGAGTTCTTAGGAATCGCAACTGGGATTCGTAAAGACCCTAAGTGAGTTTGTCTTCAAAATGAGGTGTTGGTGGGAACAGATGCCACGAGGTTTAGCAGGATTTGCTTCTGCTGCACACTTTCCCCGGCTTTAATTCGCAACCGCGCCACCGACCCTGCATAGGGAGCGCGAAGTTCATTTTGCATCTTCATGGATTCTAAAATTACGAGAATCTGTCCTTTTTCAACTTGTTGGCCTTCGCGGACTGGCACGGCAACTGCCAGACCGGGCATGGGAGCTTTCAGGGTAAATTCCCGTCCAGGGCTTGCGAAACTAGCCTCCGGGGCCCGTAACTTCTTCTCGCGCTCGTCTTCGATGTTAACCGAATAGGAACACCCCAGTAGTAAAACCTGCCAGCCCCCTTCGTCGGGATACACGTACCCCTCGAAAGATTCTCCGTTCACGATCAATGAGTAAAGTGGTTGCCCACTGACAGCAGCCAAATCC
This sequence comes from Anaerolineales bacterium, assembly GCA_017882065.1. Taxonomy (GTDB): domain Bacteria; phylum Chloroflexota; class Anaerolineae; order Anaerolineales; family Villigracilaceae; genus UBA877. Next base: position 2,132 of record JADGQD010000075.1, read on the forward strand.
ACTTCGAGGATTTCCTTTCCGAAGCGGATGTGGTGCTCATCCAGAATTTCAACCGGGAATTCCAGGCTGTCAACTTCAGCGATATATTTCATCGGATTGACCTCGAGCGACGGCCGGTCCACTTCCAAGTTGATTTTTGCCCGGGCTGCCCGTAGACCTGGGCACGGTGTTCCATCTGCACATGCGCCACCAGTGTTGCCATCAGCGCGGCGATATCCAGATACAGTTCCCGGTTCTCAGCCGCATCCAGCATGGAGAATTGTTCTTCCACGAAACGTGTGTCGTATTTGCCGGTGACGAACGGATAAGTATCCATCATAGTTTGATGGAAAGGGATGTTCGTGCGCACGCCAACAATTTTGTACTCTTCCAGGGCGCGCCGCATGCGGACGACGGCCTGGGAGCGCGTCTCGCCCCAGACAATCATCTTCGAGATAAGAGGATCGTAGTAGGGGGAAATCTCAAAACCGGCATATACGCCCGTGTCTATCCGGACCCCCGGACCGGTCGGCGGTTGCGTGAGCGTGATGCGCCCCGAGGATGGCAAAAAACCGTTATAAGGGTCCTCGGCGTTTATGCGACATTCGATAGCTGCCCCGCGCCACCGAATATCCTCCTGTTTGCGGCTCAACTGCCAACCAAAGGCAACCCGGATTTGCTCGGCAACGATATCCATGCCGGTGACAGTCTCGGTAACAGGGTGCTCTACTTGCAGGCGGGTGTTCATTTCCAGGAAATAGAAATTCCGGTCTTTATCCACCAGGAATTCAATCGTCCCGGCATTGGCATAATCCACGGCACGCGCAGCCTGGACTGCCACCACGCCCATTCGTTGGCGTAGAGGCTCATCGTCTGCTAAGAAGGGAGAGGGGGATTCTTCGATGAGTTTTTGGTGACGACGCTGGATGGAACACTCCCGCTCGCCCAAGTGGATTACATTCCCGAATTGGTCAGCCATGATCTGGAATTCGATGTGACGGGCCCCTTCGACCAGTTTCTCTAAATAAACGTTTCCATCACCGAAAGACGATTCCGCTTCGCGCCGGGCCGACTGGATCAGGTCAGGCATCTCTTCTAAATTCCGGACATCCCGCATCCCTTTTCCGCCACCACCAGAGACGGCCTTGATGATCAAAGGGAAACCAATTTTCGGGGCGAAGGCAAGCAGTTCGTCGTCCCGGAGTGACCCTTCGCCTTCCGTCCCAGGGACGACCGTAACTCCGGCCTTGGCTACTGTGGCCCGGGCGACAGCTTTATCACCCATTGCGGAGATTGAAGAAGCCTTGGGGCCGATGAAGACCAGCCCGGCGTCTGCGCAAGCGGCGGCGAAGTCAGCGCGTTCGGCCAGGAACCCATAGCCGGGATGGACGGCGTCTGCCGCGCACTTATGGGCAATGTCAATAATCTTGTCGCCCCGTAGATAAGACTCGCGCGCCGGGGATGGTCCAAGTAAATAGGCTTCGTCCGCATAGCGGACGTGCAACGCCTGCCGGTCGGCTTCGGAGTAGACTGCGACCGTCTTGATGCCGAGTTCCCGGCAGGCGCGTAAGATGCGGACGGCTATCTCACCGCGGTTGGCGATCAGGATTTTCTTGAACATGCTAAATTCGCGGCATTACACTCAACTCATTTTCACCGACGAATTCGCTGAAGAAGCGGATTTGCAGGGTAAGTTGTTCGGTGAACAACTGCTGCCCGGTAGTCGTGAAGAGCGGATTATCCTCGCGATAATGCTCAAGCCGTTGAATGCGTTCGCTGAGTTTGGCTGCCAGCTTATTATAATCTTCAATGTCAGCGAAGCACCATTGAAGGATACGGTACGGACCGAAACGATCCACATTGTCAGCATCGCTTAGTACTTTCGCTTCCAATGTGTCAGGATTATCTTCGTCTACGTGGGTGGCAACGGCATAGCATATAATCTCGATCTGGGCCTGGTTGTATCCCAGGTTTTCTAAAACAGGGCGCGCTTTTTCTGCACCGATGCGCCCATGTTCGCGACAATTATCAGCGTTGGTATCGAACCAGGCCACATCGTGGAGCAGGCAGGCGGCCACGATAAGTTCCACATCCGCAGCCTCGTTTTCGGCAATAACCTTGCCAAACTGCGCCACGCGCAACGTGTGTTTCCAGCGATATTCCGCGTTGGAAAGATAATGGTCAAAGTTGGCTTTGTCTTCGTCCGAGCGGTTCTGGTAGCTTTTTTTCAAGTAAGTCTGAACAAATTCGGAAATCTTTTGCAGGCGGGAATTGAGTTCAGTATTCATGTTTTTTCTTTCCACAGGAGTTTTTTGAGGCCGGTATCCTGGTTGGAGTAAATCAAGATTAAGCCGATCGTGTCTATAACGCCATGCGTCATAAGGGGCATCCAGAGGTTATATCCACTCCAGATGAATATATCACCGAGAAGCAATCCAATAATGGCAGTGCTGATACACCGTTTTTTCCTGGTACCAGTGTGGCAGGCCAAATACAACCGCACTAATTAATAACCCGATAGAAGCAAATACGCCGCTTTTACCAATCAGGGAGCCGAGTGCGGACATCAGGACGCCGCGGAAAATACTCTCTTCGAGAAAAGAGGCCAGGAACCACGCCAAGGCCAACATGAGGAGTAATTGTTTTCAGTTGCTGCGCATATTCTCGAGGATGCTCAAGTCGTGGGGTTGGTTGGCCATTTATTCGGCAGCCGGTTCAATGACCAGAGTAGAAACAAATGCAATCACAATCCCCAGCCCAAGACTCCAAAGGATTATCGCCAGCCAGCTCTTCGGAGCGGAGAATTCGATATCGCTCAGTTTCAGTTTGTCAAAGCCGATGGCAACACCGAGGATAAGCACAGCAAGGATAATTCCGATGCCGGGTTGTTTCTTGATGCCAGACAGAACGACGATGGCTGTGATGAGCGCAACTAGTCCGAGGGAAAACCAAGGTGTATTTTGCATAAATGTCTCGGTCTTAGAGTGGAATATTCCCGTGTTTTTTCGAAGGGTTGGAGTCGCGTTTGTTCTTCAGCATTTCCAAGGCGTTGATCAAGCGCGGGCGGGTTTCACTCGGTTCGATAATATCGTCAAGGTAGCCGCGCTCGGCAGCGATGTAGGGATTGGCAAATTTATCGCGGTACTCAGAGACCAGGTCCGCTTTGCGCAGCGCCGGGTCGTTGGCCTTTTCCATTTCTTTCCGAAAGACGATGCTGACGGCCCCATCGGGTCCCATAACGGCAATCTCGGCGCTTGGCCAGGCTAGGTTGATGTCGCCGCGCAAGTGCTTGCTGGACATGACGATGTAGGCTCCACCATATGCTTTGCGCAAGACGATGGTCACTTTCGGGACGGTTGCTTCACAGTAAGCATAGAGCAATTTTGCTCCAGAACGGATGATACCACCATGTTCCTGGGTTGGGCCGGGCATGAAGCCGGGCACATCCACAAGGGTGACGACCGGGATGTTGAACGCATCACAGAAGCGGACGAAGCGGGCGGCCTTTTCGCTAGCGTCAATGTCGAGCACGCCTGCCAGAACCTGCGGCTGGTTCGCCACAATCCCGACTGAGTGCCCCCCCAGGCGTGAAAACCCAACGACGATATTCTGGGCGAAGGCTTCATGGATTTCGTAGAATTGGCCGCTGTCAACCACGCGCCGGATGACTTCTTTAACGTCGTAAGGCTTTCCGGGGTCGTCTGGGATGATGGAATCGAGTGTCTCATCCGTACGCAGGGAGTCATCGCCATTCGACAAGAACGGTGGGTCTTCCAAGTTGTTTTGAGGCAGGTAGGAAAGTAGTTTACGGATGAGGTATAACGTGTCCGCTTCGCTTTCGGCAGCCACGTGGCACACCCCGGATTTTTCAGCGTGGACAGCGGCTCCGCCCAGTTCCTCAAACGTCACTTCCTCGTGCGTAACGGCCTTGACCACATCCGGACCGGTCACGAACATGTTTGACGTGCCGCGTGCCATAAAGACGAAATCGGTCAGCGCCGGTGAATAGACCGCGCCACCGGCACAGGGTCCGAGAATGGCCGAAATCTGAGGGACCACACCTGAGGCCAGTGTGTTATGCAGGAAGATGTCCGCATATCCGACGAGTGACACCACGCCTTCCTGGATGCGGGCCCCGCCCGAATCGTTTAACCCAATGACCGGCGCACCGTTCTTAATCGCAAGATCCAGGATTTTGCAAATTTTTCCGGCGTGTACTTCGCCCAGACTGCCGCCAAGGACGGTAAAATCCTGCGAAAAGACGTACACCAGCCGCCCGTCAATGGTACCCCAACCGGTCACCACGCTGTCACCCGAATACTTTTGTCCATCCAAGCCAAATGCGTGCGTACGGTGGACGACGAACGCGTCGGTCTCATGGAACGAGCCTTTGTCGAGTAGCAAGTCCAACCGTTCACGGGCGGTCAGTTTACCTTTCTGGTGTTGAGCTTCGATGCGTTCGGACCCGCCGCCCAGGCGAGTCTTGGCTTTGCGATCACGCAGATTCTGAAGTTTCGGATGTTCGCTCATAAGACGCTTTTCTTTAAGAAAATCCTGGTCGGACGTGAGAATAAAATCAATGCAACGAACAGCAGGGAGAAAATTGTAAGACCCAGGGCGAATGGCCAATTGGCGCGCGGCTCTTGGAGAACCAGCCGGTCGAACCAGTACCACGAAGCAAAGCCTGCCGCGCCGCCGAAGGACGCTGCCCAACTCCAGACTTTCCCGCGCCCCACCCCAAGCCCAAGGAATACCCCGGTAATGAGCCATGTCCCGCCGCTGATAGCAATATACAACGGACTTATACCGTATGATTTCAACGTTTTCCAGAACAAAATCGCATCAACCAGGCGCACGCCATTCCAGATGGATATCCAGAAGGACAAGATAGCAAGAATGGTCACGCGCCCGGGGCGTTCGATTATTTTAACCATTAACACTGGTTCACGGCACGATGTAGGCGTATTACAGGACTTCCACCTTGAAAAGCCGCGGAATTTCTTCCCAGGTTCCGCCCGGGAATTTGGCGGCAATCCGCTCCAAGTCGGCTAGGTTCTCGGGGATGGCAACGAAGATACGCGGCAGACCAAAGAGATAGTAGTTATACAGCGGCCCAAGCTGGCGCAGTTCCATGCCCACCTGCTGGGTCAGTTCGCCGGTGGCGTCTTCAAAGTAGTTTTTAGTCCGGTAAACGCCAAAGTAGAACTGGATAATATTTCCAGCGCTGCGATTAATCGCTTATGCTTTTCGGGTTTCTGGATTAAGTGGAGAATTTTATCGGAGATTTTCATTTTTGACATGTGGACATTGGGCTGGTTTGGTCAAGTATAATCGATTTTACACAGGCATCACGGAGCCTGACGGTGAAAAAATATCCAGGCTAAAACAATCCGGTTCTTTGGGAATTCCCGGAAAAGAGAAAAAGTAAGGGGGTGTTGAGCGAGACCCGCCCAACATCCCCTCTTTACCCCAGCACCACGGCGATTTCCAATAGAAGAAATTAGGAGCAAAAATGAAAATCCTGATTGCAGCAGATATGGAAGGGGTCTCCGGTGTCACGCGCTGGGAGGAGACGGATCCGGCCCACAACGAATATGCTCGTTTTCGCAGGATCATGACAGACGAGGTCAACGCGGCAATCGCCGGTGCAGCAGACGCCCGAGCGGACGAATTCGTCGTCGCGGACGGACACGGTGACGGGACCAATATCCTGGTTGAGGAACTGGACTCGCGCGCCAGGCTGAATTCCGGGGGCGCCTCGCCGTTGTCCATGGTGCAGGGCGTGGACCCGAAAACGGCGGGCGTGCTCTTCATCGGGTACCACGCCCGTGGAGGATCCCTGAACGCGGTCCTGGCTCACACATGGTCCAGCGGACGGATAGCCAACGTCTGGCTGAACGGTGTTCTGGTGGGAGAATCTGGCCTGAACGCCGCCGCGGCTGGTCATTTTGGTGTACCGGTGCTGATGATCTCCGGAGACCAGACGGCTTGTGCCCAGGCAGTAGAATTGCTCGGTCCGTTGGAGACGGCCGTGGTCAAACAAGCTTCGGGTTACTTTTCCACTGAGTGCCTGTCTCCCAAAGTCACTTTGCCGATGATAAGTAAGGCTGCCAAACGGGCGGTTCTGCGCCTGAAAGATGGGACAGCCCCGCAGCCATTTATCGTACAGACGCCGGTGAATGTGACCGTCGAATTCCGTCAACCCGAAGCCGCGGACTGAGCGGTGCGCCTTCCCGGGGCGAAACGGTTGGACGGTTTGCGGATCGAGTTCACGGTCCCGGATATGCTGACGGCGCTTGCTGGCTTCCGGGCGGCGGTCAAACAGTCTTACGATTAAATCAATATGGACTGGGTATCGAAAGTATCTTTGCCATCCAGGTTGCTGGATGGCATAGGGGCTTGATAATTCTGATTCTAGAAGTCATAAAATTAGGTGCCGAGATAATTTCTGGAGTAGAATGAATCTATGAGCTGGTGGAAATCACCCAAAACCTTTCCTTTGCGGATTTTTATGATTGCGCTGATTCTGCGGCTGGTGCCCGTTGTGGTCCTGCGCAATATGGGCATCGGTTTGGACGATATGTTCCAGTACGATATGCTGGCGCGTTCGATTGTGGCCGGGAATGGCTACCGCTGGTACGCTGAAGAGGATTTGCCGACCGTTTTACCTTATTTGCAACTCGATCTGACTTCAATAGACTATGACCCGCGGGGTGTACTGACCTCCTTCCGCCCACCGCTCTATCCAGCATTCCTGGCGCTGGTCTATTTTGTGTTCGGAGTGGGGGCGAAGCGCTTTTTTATCGCCCGGCTGGTGCAGACTGTGCTG
>JADGQD010000076.1 GCA_017882065.1 Anaerolineales bacterium
ATTTCCAGCATAGCGTAGTTGGTGGCATCCACGATGTTGTTGATGGGGCGCATCCCGGCCATCTTGAGCCGCCGCTGGACTTTGGCCGGACTGGGGCGGATTTCGATTTCTTTGATAAGACCCAGCACAAAGCGCGGATTCATCTCGGGGTTGGTGATCTTGATTTTAGCAAAGTCGCCGGCGATGGGTGATTGACCGTTGGCCTTGGCATGCCGTCCACCGTCCGCGGACTTCAGGGGCTTCCCTGTCATCGCCGCAATCTCACGCGCCAGGCCCTGGATGCTGGCGCAGCGTGCATAACTTGGCAGCAGTTTCACGTCCAGAACTGCATCACCCAGATAATCAGTCAGGGGCATCCCCACCGGGGCATCATCGTCGAGGAACAGGATGCCTTCGTGCTCGTCCGAGATGCCCAGTTCCTTCTCCGAGCAGACCATCGAGTATGACTCGACACCGCGGATTGTGGCGCGTTTGAGTTTGGTCAGTACAAGGCCTTCCTGATGACCGTCGTAAATCTGGGCACCTTCCTTGGCGTAAGCCACCTTGAGCGCCTTGGGGAGCGGACCGATCCCCTTGAACTCGAACAGGTTCGGAGCGCCGGTCAGCACGATATGTTCCTGCTGGCCATCGAAGAGTTTGCAGAGCGTCAGACGGTCGGCGTTGGGATGCGGCAAAACTTCCGAGATGGAGGCCACAACAATTTTTTCGCGGTCCCATTCCAGACCGGAGAGATGCGCGTCCACGCTGCCCGGGGTGGGCATGGGCAGACCGATGATACGGAGTTCTTCCACTTCCATCCCGGCCATGGTCAAGAGGCGGGCCAGGTCAGGGATGGAGAGGTCAATGTCTACGAAATCTTTCAACCAGGATAGAGGGGCTTTCATGTCTTGCTCCTAAAATTGCTCCAAAAATCTAAGATCGTTCTCCCAGAAATACCGGATGTCGTTAATTCTGTAGCGCAACATCGCGATGCGCTGGGAACCAAGGCCGAACGCGAACCCTGTGTAACGCTCCGGATCATAGCCGCCGTTGCGCAGGACGACCGGATGGACCATGCCGCAGCCGCCGATTTCCAGCCAGCCCCCGCCGCAGACAGTACAGCCCTTGCCACCGCACAGGAAACATTCAATGTCAAACTCGGCGCTCGGCTCGGTGAACGGGAAAAATGAAGCCCGGAAGCGGGTGCGGACATTCTGGCCAAAAAGCCGCCGAGCCAGGTCGGCCAGCGTGCCCTTCAAGTTGCTGAAGGTGATGCCAAGGCCAACCGCCAGACCCTCGATCTGGTCGAACTGCGTCTCATGGCGGGCGTCCACCTGCTCGTAGCGGTAGACCATCCCCGGCAGCACAATCCGCACCGGCGGCGGGTTGTGCGGGTTAAGGGCGGCAACCTCGCGCATGGCGTGGATCTGTCCCGGAGAAGTGTGCGTTCTTAAAACGATCGGGTTGTCGCCGCGCCCCTCGCTTTCCACAAAATAGGTATCCTGCATATCACGCGCCGGGTGCCCGACCGGGAAGTTAAGCAACTGGAAGTTGTATTCGTCGCTCTCAACCTCACGCGAGCGATAGACCTGAAAACCCATCTCACCGAAAATGCGATACAGTTCACGCAGTATCTGAGTATCCGGATGCAGGCGGCCCAGCGGGACGCGCCGTCCCGGCAAAGTGACATCCAGCCGCTCCTGCTCAATCGAGCGTTTTAGCGCCGCCTGCCGCATCTCCTCGGACCTAGCACCGAATGCCGCTTCGAGAACCTTTTTCACCTCGTTGGCGCGTTGACCGACCATCGGCCGCTCTTCCTTTGTAAGCTGTCCAAATCCGTTAAAAAGTTGCATCAGCGCCGAGCTGCGTCCCAGGTGCGCCACGCGCCAGGCTTCCAGCGCGGCCTCGTCCCGGACTGCTTCCAGAGCATCCAAACCGAGGCGTTCGATTTCATTCAATTTTTCGAGCATGCTCACCTCCGATAAACAAAACTCCCGTCCACTCTGGGACGGGAGGGGTTTCCCGCGGTACCACCCAAATTAGCCATCCTGAGCATCGCCGAAGGACTGGCTCACTTTGCGCTGACAATCATCAGCCTCCCTGCTAACGCTGGGATTACGGCTCAGACTAATGGCCCATGAAGGGCGTTCCCCTGAGCGGCTCAAGAGGGAACTTCGGTCGGTTTCCGCCGGATGCGGGTCTCAGTCTGTGCCTGCATCTCCCTGTCGGCTTCCGCTGACCTACTTTCCTCTGTCATTGCCATTAATAAATAGGCTCGCCTGTTGCGCTTTATTATCCGCAAAAACAACGGGCTGTCAAGGGCGGCAGGCAGCATTTTAGCGAATGCCGCTGTCGAATGTGATGCTCAACTCGGTGAACTCACCATCCCTGACGGAGAAAGGTTGTGCCATGGCTCTCGGCAATACTGTGGACATATCAGAACTCAGGATATAGTCTCCCGATGGCAGAGGAACCCGAAAGAAACCGTCTGCGTCGGTCTGGAAGGCGAGGATTTTCTTCCCGTTCTGATCCAGGATGGATAAGGTGGTTTGATAGGGTTTATCCGGGCAAGGATTATTGACCTGTACGACCGGACAGACCGGGCCAATGAAAACATGCCCTTCCACGCCGCTATCAGGAACAGGCGTGGGAGTTGACCCGCAACCAGCCAGGCAAAAAAGAAGAATGCTCAGGCAGAGAAGCTGTTTCAGGATATGTCTCAGAACAGGTCTCATTCTGATATCCTTCTCTACCGGTTGCTGGCATTACAGGAATTGGATGAATTCAGTTCCCAGATCATGCGCAGCCCATCGAGCGTCAGCCAGAGGGCGACGGTCTGGATCACCGGCGTTTCCCTGGCAACCACCTCAGCCAACCCGCCGGTGGCGATGACTTTCATCTCCGGCCCGAGTTCCTCCCGGAAGCGCATTACCATTCCTTCAACCATGCTGACGTAGCCGAATAAAAGCCCCGACTGCATGGCATGGACAGTGTTGCGTCCGATGACATTAGGCGGGCGCTGGAGGTCTATGCGCGGAAGTTTGGCGGCGTGGGTGAACAGGGCTTCAGCGGCAAGATTGATTCCGGCAGTGATGGCCCCGCCGAGGTAATCGCCGTTTTTGGTGAGCGCATTGAAGGTGGTGGCCGTACCGAAGTCAATGATGCAGGCCGGGCCGCCGTAAAGGTGCATCACCGCCACCGCGTCCGCAACCCGGTCCGCGCCGACCGCTTTGGGATCCTCGTAGCGGATGCGGATACCGGTCTTGACACCGGTGTCCACCACCAGCGGCTCCTGTTTGAGGTATTCATGGCAAGCCTGGACAACCCGTCCCGTCAGTGGTGGGACGACCGACGCCAGGCAAATGCCGGTCAGGTCGGCAAGCGTCCGCCCGGCGTTCGTCAGCAGACCGAGCAGTTGCAAGCCGTACTCGTCGGGCATGCGGGTTTGGTCGGTAGCCAGCCGCCAGTGATGCATCAGCGTCTCGCCCTGGTATAGGCCGATGGTCAGGTTCGTGTTTCCGAGGTCAATTGTGAGCAGCATATTCTTATTATAATACTTCAGCGGGGGCTAAGCGCCTGCCTGAGCGGCTACTTCACCGCTTCTACGATTTCTGCGACCACATCGTAGCGGTTAAACTGCGGCATAAGGTAAATCCCCTGCCCCCACGATTTGATCTGTTCCGCCAGTTCCACCGTGATACGAATCCCTTCCTTTACGCCATCCTCGCCTGCCTTTTCCATGCGTTGATGCATCGTCTCGGGGATGCTGATCCCCGGCACTTCGTGATGAAGGAAATGCGCGTGCCGGGCGTTGAACAGCGGCAGGATACCCACCAGCACGGGCTGTTGCAGTTTCCCATACTCGGACTCGTAACGTTTCAGGAACGCCTGCGCCGCGACAGGATCATAGATTGGCTGGGTCAGGAAGAAGTCCGCGCCGGCCAGAACCTTCCGGTGGGCGGTGCGGACCTCCCGGTCTGGTTCGGCCGGTTTGAGGTTCAGCGCCGCCCCGACGAAGAAACTGGTCGGCTGCCCGATTTTGGCACCGGAATGGTCCACGCCGGTGTTGAATCCCTGTTTAATCAGCTTGATCAACCCCGACGGGACAATATCGTAATTATCCGCCGCTTCGGGATAATCGCCAATCGAGGTGGGATCACCCATAACGACGAACACATTGCGGATGCCGAGGGCGTGCGCCGCCAGCAGGTCACCTTGGACGCGCAACAAGTTGCGCCCGCGCGTGGGGAAGTGGAGCGTCGTCTCAACCCCCACCTTATGCTGAATCACATCGCATACCGCCCAGGCCGACATGCGCATGCGCGCCATCGGGCTATCGGCCACGTCAATCACGTCCGCGCCGGCTTCCTGAAGCAGGGAGGCGCCTGCAATAAGTTTATGGGTCGAAAGGCCACGCGGCGGGTCCATTTCGACCGCGATGACAAACTTCCCGGCCGCCAGCCGCTGCGCCAGTTGGGATGGTTTCAAATCATCGTCAACAACCTCCACCGGCTCAACCATGTCCACTGGCTGGATTTCCACGGTCAGCGCAGGAGTAGCGTCCAGGGCCTTGCGCATGGAGGCAATGTGGGCGGGAGTCGTCCCGCAGCACCCACCCACGATGGACGCACCGGCAGTGCGGAACGATAGGGCGTAATCACCAAAGTATTCGGGGTCGGCCGGGTACATGATCCGCCCACTGACCTGCTCCGGCCAGCCAGCATTCGGCTTAACCCAGAATTTCATCTGGGGCGCGGCCTGGCGCATCTGCTTGAGAATGCGCAGGAGCTGGGTCGGTCCGCCGGAGCAGTTAACGCCAATTACGTTCGCTCCGGATTCGGTCAATACCCGGGCGGCTTTTTCGGGACTATCGCCCAGGATGGTACGGTCGTCGCGGGTGAACGTGGCCGATACTACCACCGGCCTGGTACAAGTATCTTTCGCGGCGTGGACAGCCTCGCGCGCTTCGTACAAATCATTCATCGTCTCGATGACGATCAAATCTGCTCCGGCGGAGCACAACGCCGAAATCTGTTCGGCGAAAGCGGCGCGCGCCTGTTCAGGCTGGACCCGACCAAAGGGAGCCAGGCGCACGCCCAGCGGACCAACATCTCCGGCGATGAGTACATCTTTACTGGATGCTGCTGCAACTCGTTTGGCCAGTTCTACGCCGGCGCGGTTGATTTCATCGAGTTTGTCCGCCAGGCCGTGTTTTTTTAGTTTAAAGCGATTAGCGCTGAAGGTATTCGTCAGGATGATCTGTGCCCCGGCCTCGATATATTCACGATGGACTTCCGCGACAACCGCCGGGTTGGTCAGGTTGAGTTCATCGAAACAGCGGTCGATCGGGATGCCGCGGGTGTGCAGCATGGTCCCCATGGCGCCGTCAGCAAGAATAGTCTTACCGGATAAAAGCAGATCCAATAGTGACATCTCAATAAAACCTATCTATGGACATTGACCAGGCTGATTAAGGCTCTTTATAACAGTGAGGGGTATGTTATCAACCTTGATCGCATATATTACTTCTCCCGACGTACATGTAAATTTATCATCATTATCTGCAGTGGAGATCACTGCATAATCATACCCCACATCTCCATCAATTTCAGTTTCGGAAACCACCTGCAGATCGGGGCGCGCAAAGCCTCCAAATATGTGTTCGGCACCAACGACGATGATTTTGGCACCTGGGGGTGCCACCTGGTTGAGATAAAACGCTGCCTGTCGATATGAGGTAGCCCAATAATCCAGTTCATAATTCCGAGAGGCTCCGTTTACGCCTCCGGTGAAGCTATTAAAATACACATATTCGTAAGGATGTAATTTCACCGAAGAATAAATTCCCGGCGCAATCAACACGGCCAATATTAAAATTCTAACCAGGGTTGGTTTAATATATTTGAAAGCTTGGTCTAAAACGAGACCCGCGGAAAGAAAAACTGGTGGCAGAAGAAACAGCAATTGGCGAAAATTGTTATACCATGTATGGCTTAGGTAAATCACCGCAAACAAAGGGACAAGAAACCATACAACAATCAAGGAAAAAGGCTCGAACTTCTTTGCAGCAATCATAATGTAAATAGAAAGAAGAAAACCGACAATTGAAAGGATCACTAACGGTTCTGTCAATTGGAGCGACATTAGAAGCGGGTAAAAATACCTGGGAAGTTCAGCTGGATGAAGAACAGCCCCACGAAAAAGAACAAGACCGTTCCAGGGGAAATCGGACATTATTCTTACGCTTTGGATAAAATTCAGGAGTGGATTTTCCCAAAGATATGGCCAGGTCAAGATACTGACCGCTAAAGCAATCGTGAAATATGCTGGCAAGACCTTCAACATACCCTTCCAGGATCTAATCATTCCATAAAGTACAACAATCAGACCTGCAAACGGGCCAAAGACACGAATTGATGTGGTAAAGCCAAGGAAAAATGCGGCCAGTAGAACTGGGGGGCGAGAGAAAGATCTCAATATACCTTTAAAAACCGATATCGGCGACGGGTCTATCGCTAAAACGGATCTGTCGACCATCTCAAACCCAACAGTAACCGTGGTGAGGAAGAAAGCCATAAAGGGGATATCTTTAGGATTAATAAATGCATGTCCCCATAACAACGGTTGGGTCGCGAACAGCAATGTGACACCGAACGCCGACCACCACTTCAACCATCTACGTGCCAAGAAATAAATGGATAATACAGAAAGAAGGAACGACAGGAAAATCGCAATATGCCATTGACTGACTATCCAACCAATTCCAATGGAATTCAAGGTCCTGGCGATCAATTCGCAGACCATCATATACGCAGGGCCGTAGTACTTTAGAACCCCGTCCCCGAAATCCAGGAGGCTACCAGTTCTAAGGAAGTTGCCATAGGCCGCGAATGATTGTTGTGCGTACCCTTGTACAGATAGCTCGTCCCAACTGGGGCCATAATCCCGAACAATGACAAGCCCTATCAAAAGGAGAACTGCTATCAAAGCGAAAGAGGGTAATAGATCTTGATGTTTACTCAACCAGGGTTTTCCCGCTTTTAGCCGGTTGAAAAGGAAGTCTCTTATGGAAAGGTCGCTTCTTTTTCGGGATTTCAGCATACTCATCCACCTCCATAATATTGATCTGTCAAAAAACATTACTGTAGAAATTCACGTTTTGACAATCATCCCGCTTATCTCACCGGAATTGTGTCAATATTTCTCACGGGTCAGGTCGCTCAAAGGTAAACTCGATCAGAAATCTCTCGATGATCCGGGAACAGTCAAAAAGCCATTTATTTCTGGGCTGCTTCCCATAAGCGATGCGAATAGTTATTCATTTCCAATCTAACACACCTTTTGTCTCCAATACAATCCTGAAGTGAGTATTCAAAGATAAAATTATTATTTCATCAACTGCTCAACCCGACTCTCGCCCAGGCTGTAATATTTCGCCTGCGGATGGTGCACCACTATCGCGGCAGTGGACTGCTCGGGGATGAGTTGATAGGCGGGACTCAACTGCATGCCAAGCTCTTTCTCCGCAGGCAGCAGGTCGAACACCTTGCGGTGGTCTTCCAACTCAGGGATGGCGGGGTAGCCCCAGGAGTAGCGTTTGCCCTGCCCTTCAGGAAGTCCAAGCTCGCGGCGGATGTGCTGGTGCAGGTATTCGGCGGTCGCTTCGGCGGTCTGGACAGAGAGCCCGTGGGTGAAGTAGCCCTCGGAGTAATTACCTTCCACCTGGAATTTATCGAAGCGCTCGGTGGCTTCCTGCCCGACAGTGACGATCTGGAAGGCGACGACATCCAACTGGCCGGATTCGATGCTGGCGAAGTAATCTGACAATGCCAGATGCTCGTCGTAAGGCTGGCGCGGGAAGTGGAAACGCATCATTTGTTGGGGCGAATGTCCCCCTTCGGGGATGCTTCGCGAGCCGGTCGCCCTTACCGTGGATGGGTCGTAAATGATCAGATCATCTCCATCAGCCTGGCAGGGGAACAGTCCGTAAACGGCTTGTGGTTTGAGCCAGCCTTCTTTGAGGGCTACTTTGGTCATTTTTTTAAGACGGGCGTCAAACTCAGCTCTAAGTTTATCCCATTCCGGGCCGTGAGAATTCTTGGCACCCCAGGATAGACGGTACAACTCATTGATGTTGAGATTCTGGAGCACCATTTCGAGTGGCATATCTTTGACAACACGGACGCCCCATTTTTCGGGCAGGTTGATCGGCGAGGGAACAACCTTCGAGCGCGTGCCTTCGGTCTGGCGCTGGGCGGGAGTCTGGGAGGCGCGTCCCATTTCCATATCGGCTTCTTTGCGGATCTGCTCCATCAGCGCGGGTTTGCGCTGCGGGTTGATGAGTTGATCCATTGTATCGAGGCCTTCGAAGGCATCCTTGCAGTAGAAAACGCCGGGATCGTATGCAGCGCCATCCTCGGTGAACAGGATCCGGCGGCCAAAGCGGCGGTTGATGGCCGCGCCGCCCACCAGCACCGGGATTTTGTGTCCGCGGCGCTGGAGTTCGTTGATGATCAGCGGCATCTGCTTGGAGGTACTGACCAATAGCGCCGAGAGACCGATGGCCGTGGCGTTGACTTCGACAGCTTTGGTGATAATCGTCTCAGCCGGGACCTGTTTGCCCAGGTCGATGACGGTGTAGCCATTGTTGGCGAGGATCGTTTTGACAAGGTTTTTCCCTATGTCATGCACATCGCCGTAGACGGTGGCAATGACAACTGTGCCTTTGGTGACGCCCTCGACCTTTTCAAGATAATTCTCAAGATGGGTGACGGCCTTTTTCATCACTTCGGCAGATTGCAACACAAAGGGAAGGATCAGTTCACCCGCGCCGAATTTGTCGCCAACTTCTTTCATGGCAGGGAGCAGGACGGTGTTGAGCATGTGGACGGCG
>JADGQD010000077.1 GCA_017882065.1 Anaerolineales bacterium
GCGCCCAGATCCGTCCAGCAAAGTTCCTTGCCGAAGGGAATATCGGACAGGGCACGCGTGCCGATCACTTTCGGAATCTGGTCTGGCTTGATTGCGCCCAGCGAGGCGGGACGCAAGACATCGATCATCTCGCGGGTGAACACCTCGCCGGCCTTGATATCGCGGGCGGCGCGCAGGCAGCGGCGCTGGACGACGACGGTGTCCTTCTCATTGCCGGCCACGAACTTGTCCGCTGAGCCCAGGGCGCGCTCGAGTAAACGCGTTTCCTCAACCATGTGCGCCCAATCCTGCGGGTTCAAGGCGAATTTGTGGTCGGGGCCTTCGCGGTCGTTACTGTCGGTGAAGTGGCGCTCCACAACGCGCGCCCCGAGCGTCACCGCACCGAGTATCGTAGCGTTGCCGTGAGTATGGTCGGATAGACCCAGCACCACATCCGGGAACATGGCGGCATAGGTCTTGAGCACATTCAGGTTGATGTAATCGTAATTCTCCGGGCTGGCGGTGTAGTTGGTGTTGCACTGCATCACACACAACTGCTTGTTGATCTTCAAGATGGCATGAACGGCCTTTTGCACCTCGCCGATATTCGCCGCGCCGGTGGCAATGATGAGCGGCTTTCCTTTCGAGGCCATATGCTCCAGCGCCTCGATCCAATCAATTTCACCGGAGCCGACCTTGAAGGCTGGGATAAATGGGGCCACGTGCTCGATCGATTCGTAGTCATAGGGTGATGTCAAGAAATCGATGCCGATTCGGTCGCACTCTTCCTTCAAGACCGGTGTCCAGTCCCAGGAAACCGAGGCTTCAGAATATACCTGCGTCACGCTCTTCTTCCATTCCGCCTGGTGTGAAACCTGAGCGTTCATATGCGTGAAACCGTATTCCGAGACAATCTTGGAGGCCTGGAAATGTTGGAACTTGGCCGCATCCGCCCCGGCATCTTTCGCCAGTCGGATGAGCATCTTGGCCCGTTCCGGGTCGCCATCGTGGTTGGCCGCAATATCGGCAATGAAATAGGTTGGGCGGGTGGGCCCGATGATGTGGATGCCAATTTTGAATTCCATAGGTTTCTCCTTTGGGCGGATGCCAACCGCCCCCTACACCTATTGATAACTCCGGATTTTCTGAGGATAACCTTGTTGGAACTGTGAATAAAACCGGTCGAGACCGGTAGAAAAAGCGGGAATAGGTCCGCCCAAGGCGGTAAATAACTTATGAACAGACAACCCAAGGTTATGGGCCCGGCGGGCAGTCAACCCGGACCGGTCAACCGATTCCGGCGAAATGAGCGACTCATCCCACCCGAAGCGGCGGGCCAGCATCACCCCGAATGAATATTTGGACATCACATCCGCGCTGACGGTGTGGTACACCCCGCGCAGGTCTTTTGCCAGCATGCGTAGCAGCAGGTCCGCCAGGTCGCCAACGAAGGTGGGGTTGAAAGTCAAGTCGGTAAAGCCTTTGATGGGTTCACCTGCACTTAAGTTATTGACAAAGAATTCGGCCAGACTGCGTTTTCCGTTCAGGCTGAACCCGTAGAAGTTGACCCGTGCCACAATGGCATCGGGATTAGCAGAAAGAACTGCCTGCTCCCCTTGAAGTTTTGTTTCGGCATATAGGCTGAGCGGGTTGGGCACATCCTCTTCGGTATAGAGATCAGACTTAATCCCATCGAAGACTGAATCGGTGGAGATGTGCACAATTTTCACTCCGCGTACTTTGCACGCCGCGGCCAGGTCACCGGGCAGGGATGCGTTCAGGCAGCGTGCCAGCTCGGGGTCCGCCTCGCAAGCTTCCAGGTTTGCCAGCGCCGCGCAGTGGATCAGCCAGTCAGGTTGGGCTGTGTCGAGAACACGATCCACCGCACCCCGTTCCAGCAAGTCGGTGCAGACCATTTCAAACGGCACACTGGTCAACTGGCAGCGATCCACACCGACAACCTGGTGCATGTTTCTGGCTTCGAGTGCCAGGTTCAGGCCGAGCAACCCGCTCGCGCCAGTGATCAGGAGACGCATCAGTTCCCGTTGGAATAAGATTCTTCGAACGGCATAATATACTTCTTGATACCTTCGATATCAAGCCATTCGGTGTTGGTGTCACTTGCATAACGGAAGCCATCCGGTAGGCATTTTCCTTTCGATTCCCAATCATATACAAACCACATCGCCTCGGACGGTTGGACAACGTACATGTTCTTCAATTCGACCGTGGTGCGGGCCTCGTCTTCGGAAATGAGCACCTCATGCAGTTTTTCACCCGGACGAATGCCGATGATTTCAATTTTGGCCTGCGGAGCAATTGCCCGGGCAAGGTCAGCGACCTTCATGCTTGGAATTTTCGGCACGAAAACTTCACCCCCGTGCATCTGTTCAATACAACTGATAACAAAGTGGACACCCTGTTCCAATGAGAGCCAGAAGCGGGTCATGCGGTCATCGGTAACGGTCACTTTTCCTGACTTCCGCTGGGCCAGGAAAACCGGCACCACCGAACCGCGCGAACCGACCACGTTCCCGTAGCGGACGCAGGCATAGCGGGTGACATTCGCACCGGCATAAGCATTGGATTGAACGACCAGTTTTTCGGCAGCCAGTTTGGTCGCTCCGTACAGGTTGACCGGGTTAACAGCCTTGTCGGTGCTGAGCGCGATCACCTTCTTGACGCCTGCATCGAGCGCTGCCTCGACCACGTTGCTGGTGCCCATGATATTGGTTTTGATAGCTTCCATCGGATTGTATTCACAAACCGGGACCTGTTTGAGGGCCGCTGCATGCACAACAATGTCCACTCCATGCATGGCACGCCGTAGACGTTCCCCGTCGCGAACATCACCGATGAAGTAACGCAATGACGGGTGATTAAATCCGCCGACGCGCATCTCGTGTTGCTTGAGTTCGTCGCGGCTGTAGATGATCAGTTTCTTCGGCTGGAATTCCTTGAGCATGATCTCGATGAATTTCTTGCCGAACGAACCACTTCCGCCGGTAACGAGGACTACTTGTTCTTTCCAGTTCATAGAGGCTCCATTGAACTACGGGATTCTTTGACCGCTTTCCAATCAATCGGTTCGCCTGCCAGGTAGCGGAAGGTTTGGCCAAATTCTGCCTGTCCTTCCGGGCCGAGGACACGGTCCATCGGCCAGCGTTCAATATCTTTGGAAAAACCTACCAGGTGCCATGGAAATGGCAATGGGTAAGTAAAGAAGTAATGATAAGCATACCGCCATGCAAGTTCCACCTGTTCATCAGTCAATCGGAAGGGGATGGATTCGCCCGGAATCTTTTCCAAGAGAGCAAAATACTCTTCCCAACTGGCGGGGTCCAGGGTAAAGCCACGGCCGCGATAATGCGTTTCTCCAGCCACAACAACCGGGATCCGGTTCATGACCATTTCCAACCCGGTAGTCGTGGTGTAAACCAATCCCAGACTGACAAGTTCCATTAAATCATATGTATTGACCTTATCCATCGGCCCCACCAGCCGGACATTTTCCGGCAGTTGAGGAAAAGCTTTTTTCACAATATCTACCATGGAGGGGCCGGTCATAAATCGTTCCCCCGGATGGACACGAATGACCAACTGGGCTTGAATGTGGTCAGCGAAAAACCGAATTGTTCGCAGAATCCAGTCAGCCATGCTGGTGCTGAAAAGGTCGCGCCCCAGTGTGAGACTATCACCCAGCACATTGGTCGCCAGCATGACAATCGGACTATCATCCAAGCTCAATGCCTGTCTGGCCTGTTCCCCTCCGCTCCTAGGGACATCCTGCCAGAGCCGGTCCGATTTACCGAACGTACGCGCTCCCATACGAGCCGTTTCCATTTCATCGATGCGGGTGCGTTGTTTCTCTGTCAAAGGAATATTACCGCAAGCCTTCCATAATAGATCCGTATTCTGGCGCATAATATCGTCATTCTGCGCCAGCCAGATCTCTTCGCGGTTTTCGCTGAATTCAAATGTGACTGCTGGTATATTCAGAAAACGCGCCGCCCTGTATGCCATGCCATATTCGAGCACAGAACTGTTTGGCACTAGCAACAGATCAGGACGGTCATTTTTCAACCAACTGTACGAGGCGCGGACCGCCAAGTTATTGCGTTCCCAGCGAATGTTATAAAGAGACGATTGAGTATCCACGTCTTCTACCTGGAGCAAGTATTTGGTGTCGTATGCGGAAACCACGTCCACGCTACGTTCCAGTTCCTTCGGAAGTGCGTCTTCACCACCCTGGTTTAACAGGGAAACCGAATCGAGCCACGGGCGCAGGCGATTTAAAACATTCCTGGTATACAGGTTATAGCGGCGTATGTCAAACCGTGTAGGACGCTGAAATACCTTAGGATAAGGAACGTAGCCAACCGTGATGCGGTGCCCCATTGCGGCCAATGCCAACCCAAGCACAGTGCAATATTCGATCCAATAATACTGGGCACCGAACAAGAAAATCTTTTTACCATGCTGACCCAGCCGGTTTGCAGCCTGGACAATTTTCGCAAACTCATCAGCATGTTTTTCCAGCGTCGACATTGAATAATACCCAATATGCTTCCGCTGAAAAAGAAGCCGGGAAATCTCACCTGTCGGCGGAAAATCGCCGAGAATTTTTTTTGCCTGTCTTCTCACACTCATTTCAGGCTCTCAATGCTCCATCGCAGGCGCGGGCGGACAACGCCGTCACGCTGCTCCGGCCAGTGCATGCCAGGCGCGCCAGTCGAGTCAACGTTGAATCCGAGTGCATCTTCATCCTGGAAATATCGCCGAATCTGAAAAGAGCTGGCGTTGACGCCAAGCGAATAACGACCGGAATTCAGCATATCGGGCGGGACGGTGCAGCGGCTGATATATCGCCCCGCCTGACGGTTGGTATATTTTTCGAACATATCAGGATCATCGGTATCAAAGGATGTAAACACGGATTCGGCGCGGGTTGTGTTGAGATAGAAACCTATCCGCAATCCGGTCACTGGAACATCAAGACAGTATTCCATTTCTATAACAAATGGTTCCGTCGAGCGAATGGAGTCAACAATTTTGTGCTTGCTGTCCCGCAAGCGCAGTGCCACCGGACGAAAAGGTGCAGCGCCAGCCGGGACTTCGTCTTCCTCCCAGAAGCGTTCACCGGAACTGGCATGCCCGGCAGAAAGATAATAGTCCACTGCCTGGGGCGAAGGCGCGCGCAAGACCAATCGGCCTTTTTCCAAAATAATCGTCTCCTGCGTCAGACGCAGGATGGCCGACATGTTGTGACTGACAAACAACACCGTACGCCCTTGCCGGGCCACATCACCCATCTTTCCAAGGCATTTCTTCTGAAACTCGGCATCGCCGACTGCCAGTACTTCATCCACCACCAGGATCTCCGGCTCCAGGTGCGCCGCTACGGCAAACGCCAGCCGCAGGTACATGCCGGATGAATAGCGTTTGACCGGTGTGTCAATGAACTGTTCAACTTCCGAGAACGAAACGATTTCATCAAACTTGCTTGCAATCTCAGCCTGCTTCATGCCGAGGATGGCTCCATTGAGAAAGATGTTCTCGCGGCCAGTCAATTCAGGATGAAATCCGGTACCGACCTCCAGCAGGGATACGACTCGTCCCCGCAGGGTAAGAGAGCCTTCAGTCGGTTCGGTGATCCGGGAAAGGATCTTCAGCAGGGTGCTTTTCCCGGCACCATTGCGGCCAATGATCCCCAGGACCTGGCCTTCGGGGACATCGAAGGAGATGTCGCGGAGTGCCCAGATGGTATCTTCTGCGTCCGTTTTGGGCATCTGGATGCGACGAAAGGTGCGCAATGGAGCGCTCAAGGCATCAGTAATCTTTTCGCTGAGGGTCTGGTAACGCTGGTGCACCAGACCAATGCGAAAGCGCTTACTGACATGCTCAACACGGATGACAGTACTCATGGTTAGATCATATCCGCAAAAGTTCGTTCCATACGGCGGAAATAAAACAGTCCGCTGACCAATAGTACCAACACCATAATAATTGAGACAACAAACAACTCACCCGGGGGATCGCCACCCATGATCGCCCAGCGAAAACCCTGGATGACCCCGGCCATGGGGTTCAGGCCATACACAATTCGCAAGATACGGCCAGTCACCAGACTGGCAGAATAAGCCACCGGCGAAGCGTACATCCAGGTGGTGACCAGAAAGGGTACGATATGCTGAACATCCCGGTATTGAACATTCAGGGCTGAAAGCCACAACCCAACCGCAAGCGAGGTCATCACAACAAGGAGAGTGAGGGGCAGGAGCCAGAGCATGTTCCAGCTCAACGGTACCCGGTAATAAAGCACCAAGCTAAAAACCACCAGAGAGGAGATGCCAAAATCCACCAACCCGCTGAGAACTGAGGCAACCGGGATGATCAAACGGGGGAAATACACTTTGGTGATCAAGTTGGTATTTCCCACCAGACTAGAGCTGCAACGCTGGAGCGCCCCGGCGAACAACCCCCAGGGCAGGAGGCCGACCGCTGAAAGGAGCGGGTAGTTAATTCCACCCTGATTCTGTTTCAGGAGAATGCCAAAAACGAAGGTGAAAATCACGATATTGACCACCGGCAGCAGAATAGCCCAGGCAATGCCAAGGACGGCCTGCTTGTAGCGGACCTTGATATCGCGCCAGACCAGAAAATAAAGCAGCTCGCGATACTTCCACAGGTCGCGCAAGTTGAGGGAGCTCCACCCGTGCATCGAGCGAATCGTAATCACATCCAGATCCATTTTGGAATTGTTCTCTCGAGCCATGTTCTTTATTTCCGGTTTTGCCTGTACCATTCTATCGTCCGGCGCAGACCTTCTTTAAAGTCCATCCCGGCACGGAAACCGAAGTACTTCTCGGCACGGGTGACATCCAAACTACGGCGAGGCTGCCCGTTGGGCTTGGTTGTGTCCCAGACCAGTTTCCCTTCAAACCCGGTCAGGAGGGCAATGCACTCAGCCAGATCTTTAATAGATATCTCGTTACCGGAGCCCAGATTGACCGGCTCGGAGCCATCGTAGCGTTCGGAAGCCAGCAAAATACCCTCGGCGGCATCTTCCACGTAGAGGAATTCCCGGGTCGGAGAACCATCCCCCCAGACGACAAGTTCCTTTTCGCCACGCTCCTGCCCTTCCAAGCATTTCCGGATCAGGGCAGGGATAACATGGGAGGAAGTCGGGTTGAAGTTGTCGCGCGGTCCATAGAGATTGACCGGCAGCAGAAAGATGGCATTAAAACCATATTGCTGACGGTATGCTTGAGCTTGAACAAGAAGCATTTTTTTTGCCAGACCGTAGGGGGCGTTGGTCTCTTCTGGGTAACCATTCCAGATGTCCTCTTCTTTGAATGGCACGGGGGTGAACTTTGGATAGGCACATACCGTGCCAATAGCCACAAACTTCCCAACTCCGCGCTGCCAGGCCTGGTGCATTAACTGGGCCCCCATCATCAGATTATCGTAGAAAAATTCGGCAGGATGCTCACGGTTGGCTCCGATACCGCCAACATGCGCTGCCAGATGAATGATAACCAGATCCGCGGGGATGAAGTCCGGCACCGCAACTGGATTAAACCCATCAGGAATCAGGTGCCCAGGCCGGCGGTCCAGAGGTAACATTGCATCGTCCAGCAAATCCTGAATAGAGTCACTATCGGTAATATCATAGTGTTCGATGCGCGGGATTAAAATATCGGCTGCACCACGCCGAATCAATTTCCCGATCAAGAAGGAACCCAAAAAACCGGCCCCGCCGGTGACAATCACTCTTTTATCCATCCAAAATTTGCCTGTCATGTGAAGCCTTCGCTATTGAACAATAAATTGAGCGTTTCGATAACGCTCATCATGTGGATTACGAATCAATCCAGTCCGTAATGCATGCACCACTTCGCGTACACCATCATCGGCTGTTAACGATGCCTGGAAACCCAACACCCGACGGATTTTTTCGAACGACACGGTGATATCGCGCATATCACCTCCAAAAGTTAGATCTTTATAAGTCACCACCGTCTCCGGCAGGCGTTTCACCACCAATCCGACAATCTCATCCTTGGTATAGTTGCCCATTTCGGTTCCCAAGTTATAAATGTGCCCGCGGGCCTTCTTTTCGGAGGCTTCGATGCCCATCGTAATACCACGAACCACATCCTGCACATGAACAAATGAACGGGAATAGCCGCGCTGGTAGATGATCAATTCGCGGTGAGAATAGGCATCAAGCACGAACTGGTTAATGATCAAATCAAAGCGGGTGCGAGGAGAGATCCCATAGAGTGTGGCCAGCCGAAAAATGAGCGGCGCGCAGGTCGACCCTTTTTGTGACAGGAGATACTCTTCTGCAGCAATTTTGGTTTCTGCATATAGAGACTGGGGATTGAGAGGCGATTCTTCCGTCACTGGTTTGCCATCGGCTGAGAGGCCATAGTTACTATATGTAGAAGCGAACACGAACCGTCCGGACCCCAATCGGGCCGCTTGTTCAAAAACCATTTTTGTTGCTTCGACATTGTACTTCCACGCTGCCTGTCTCCCAACCGCCTGACAGGCCGGGAATCCAACGATAGCCGCCAAGTGAACAACTTTATCCGGCTTAGACCAGTCTCGGCGCAAGGATGAACGTACTGCACCCGGCTCGGTAACATCCGCCTTTGCAAAATGAAAATTCGGATTGTACAGAAAGCCAAGCAGCGACTCGCCGCCATATAAAAGAGTATCAATCACTGAAACCTGGTACCCCAATCGCAACAATTCGGCGGTCAGAAGCGAGCCAATGTAACCGGCGCCGCCTGTCACCAGAATATGTCCCTTACTGTCCATGCGGACCTCCCATGTGTAAAG
>JADGQD010000219.1 GCA_017882065.1 Anaerolineales bacterium
CGGTTGACGCGGCAGTAGCGCGGGATGGACGGTTTCACGTCGGCAAGGAGATGGATGAGTTCGTCGGTGGTGTAGGGTCGGTATTCGCCGCGTTTCCAGATATCGTAGAGCGGCGCGTTTTCGAGCAATTGTGTCGGGTAGATCTTGATTTCGTCCGGGCAGAGGCCCTCCCACAGGCGGGGGAAGTCGGCCCGGTCGGATTCGGGCGTGGCACCCAGCAGGTTGGGCATCCAGTGCAGGACGATTTTGAACCCGGCCGCGCGCAGCAAGGCCACGGCGCGGTGCGCCTCGGCCACGGTATGGCCGCGCTGGTTGAGTTCCAAAATAGTATCATCCAGACTCTGTACGCCCATCTGGACTTTGGTCACGCCGAGGGTGCGGAACCAGGCCAGTTCGTCCGGGGTGATTTCGTCGGGGCGCGTCTCCACCACCAGGCCCACGTTGCGGTGCAGGGTGGTTTCGTTGATTATGTGGATTTCCGCCAATGTAGGGGCAGGGCTAAGTGCCCCTGGGCGACCACTTCCCCTTGCGCCCCCTTCACCCTGCCTCCTTCGGAGACCTTTGGCGGGTACTAACGCGGAGACCTTCCCGGAAGAACACCGGGACGATGTCGGCGGGTACGATGTGCTCCGCGAGGGACGATGAGGGTGGCCCCACCAATCATCATTCAAGGCCTCGAAACACTGTTTTACAAAGCATGCCTGGTAATCCCGCCTGTAGGACGAGAACGTCCCGCCCAGGATGAGCAATTCAATTTTGTCGGTCGGATGGCCCACGGCGGTCAGGGCTTCCAGGCGCGATTGCACTTGCGTGTACGGGTCAAAGTTATGCTCCAGGGCACGCATCGCTCCCGGTTCGTCGGGTAAGTAGGATTTCGGCATGCGTGCATCGTCAGGGCAGAAAATGCACTTACCGGGACAGGGATAGGGCTTGGTCAGCACGGTGACGGTGGTCACGCCGGAGAGCGTCCGCACCGGCTTCAGGCGGATGGCGGCCAGCAGCGCCTCGTCCGGCTCCCACTCACCAGATTCGACCAACTGCTGGTAGGCCGCCACCAGCGCGGACTTGTGGAGCGGCGCATTGTTCCAGGAATGCTCCCGCAGGGCGGCCCCCAGCGGCTTCCCGAGACGCACAGCTTCCAGGGCGCGGCGTGCCTGGGCCATTTTTTCGGGGGGGAGGGAGCGCATTTCGCTCCAGTTCAGTTTCTTAACCATGGGTAAACACAGATATAATCAGATTATGAACGCCGATACCACAGCGCGGCTGCTTTCTTTGAATAAACAATTCTACCAGACCTTCGGGCGGGAATTTTCGTCCACGCGCCAGCGACTCCAGCCGGGCGTTCAGCGGATATTGGACACGCTGACCGGCAACGAGTCGCTGCTCGATCTGGGCTGCGGCAACGGCGAACTGGCACGCGAACGGATGCGGCGCGGTCAGTGCGGTCCGTACACGGGTTTGGATTTCAGCCTGCCGCTGCTCGTAGTAGCCCGGCACGGTTGGGAGGATGCCCCGGCTACGTTTATACGCGCCGACCTGACTGCCGCGGACTGGGATAAGCGCATGCTCACGCCCATCCACCAGTCTTTCGACCTGGTGACAGCCTTCGCGGTGCTTCATCACATCCCCGGTGCGAACCTGCGCCTCAACATTTTGCAAAAAGTCCATGACCTGCTGCGCCCTGGCGGTCAATTTATCCATTCGGAATGGCAATTCCTGAACAGCGACAAACTCAAAAGCCGGGTCCAACCCTGGCAGGAGATTGGTCTCTCAGACGAGGATGTGGACCCCGGCGATTACCTGATCGACTGGCGCAGCGGCGGACGCGGACTGCGCTACGTGCATCACTTTGATGAGGCGGAGTTGGAGGCCCTGGCCGAGGCCAGCCGGTTCCGGGTCTGCACGGCGTTCCTTTCAGATGGGGAAAATGGTCAACTGGGCCTATATCAAGTATGGGAAAAATTATCGTAGGGGACGGAGGCACGATGAAAACCAAAGAAGAAATTGTCAAAAACTGGCTGCCGCGGTATACCGGTCTGCCGCTGGAAGAGTTCGGCAAGTACATCCTGCTGGTCAACTTCAGCAATTACGTTCACATGTTCGCCGAGATGAATGGTACACGCGTCTGCTGCGAGGACAAGCCGATGCCCAACGCCACTGCGGATGGGATCACGATCATCAACTTCGGCATGGGCTCGGCCAATGCTGCCACGGTCATGGATTTGCTCTCAGCCATCAAACCGAAGGCGGCGCTCTTCCTGGGCAAGTGCGGCGGGTTGAAAAGGACCAATAAGCTGGGCGATTTGATCCTGCCGATCGCTGCCATCCGCGGTGAAGGCACGTCGAATGATTACTTCCCGCCGGAAGTGCCGGCGCTCCCGGCCTTCAATCTGCAAAAAGCCGTTTCGACCACCATCCGCAACTACCACCACGACTACTGGACGGGAACGGTCTATTCGACCAACCGGCGCGTCTGGGAACACGATGAAGAGTTTAAAAAATACCTGGTCCGCATCCGTGCCATGGCAGTGGATATGGAAACCGCCACGATTTTCACCACCGGCTTCTACAACAAGATCCCGTCGGGGGCGCTGCTGCTGGTCTCCGACCAGCCGATGACGCCGGATGGCATCAA
>JADGQD010000078.1 GCA_017882065.1 Anaerolineales bacterium
CCGGTCGGGCGCAAGGAAGTGCTCGACCTGATCGAGAACCTGCGCGGCCAGTGCACGGTGGTCATGTCCACCCACATCCTGGCGGATGTGGAACGCGTTTGCGATGTGGTGGGGATTATTGCCAAGGGCAAGATGCTGGTCCAGTCGCCACGTGAAGAGTTGCTGGAGCGTTACGCGGTCCCGGCTTTCGAAGTCGAAGCGGATGACCACGCCGCCCTTTCCCGTTGGGCCGAAGATTTGCGGCGTATCTCCTGGGTGACTGCCGTGACGTCCCAAAACGGGACGTTACGCATCACCGTCAAAGATGTGCAAACTGCCAAGCATGATCTGCTCACACAGGCTGTGGGCGCCGGTCTCGTCTTGAACCGTTACGAAGAAATCCGGCCTTCGCTGGAAGATGTATTCCTGCAACTGGTTGGTGCGGAGAGTGTAGCATGAACTTCATTACTGTTTTCCGCAAGGAAATGCTGGAGCAGTGGCGGACCTTCCGCTTCCTGATTGTGGTGGCGGTCTTCGCTGCTTTCGGTCTGGCCTCGCCCTTGTTGGCGAAATTCACCCCTGAAATGCTCAAGTCTCTCCCGGGTGTGCCGGTCGAACTCTTGTCCGCCTTCCCCGCGCCGACTGTGACAGATGCTATCACCCAGTATGTCAAGAACATGAGCCAGTTTGGTATTTTGCTGGCCTTGCTGATGACGATGGGCGTTGTTGTGCAGGAGAAAGAACGCGGCACGGCGGCTTTCTTCCTGACTCGTCCAGTTTCACGAGAAACCTTCCTGCTGGCGAAATTCGCCTCCATGACGGTCACCTTCATTGCCAGTCTGTCCATCGCTGCTATCGGGTGCTGGTATTATACGTATGTGCTTTTCGAGCCGCTGGCCTGGGGTCCTTTTCTGGCGCTGAATGGACTGATGCTGATAATCTTCCTGGTCTACATGGCATTATCTTTGCTGGGCAGCACGCTGGCCCACAGCCAGGGGATTGCCGTTGGTTTGGCTTTCCTCGCCTTGATCGTCATCGGTGGGATCGGGTCTTTGCCTTCCATCGGCGATTATTTCCCCGGCCGGCTTTTTAGCTGGGGTGTGACGTTGATGATGGGCGGAAACGATACGGCCTGGCCTGCTTTTGGGGTCAGCTTGGGAATCATTGCGGCGGCTTTGATAATTGCCTGTATTGTTTTCCGCCGCCAGGAAGTGTAACCCATAGTCATGTTGACGTTTCACGTGAAACGAAGAATCTGGAGAAATGGAGATTGAAATGGCTGAACAGACCGTACAATGGGAATATCGTGTCCTGACAGTTGGAAGTGTTTTAAGCGGCGCCAAGGACGGGCAGGTCGAAGCGACATTGAACGAATGGGGCCTGGAGGGGTGGGAAGCGGTCAATGTGTATACCTCGATCAGCAGCTCCAAAGCCATCCTCGTTGCTAAACGCCAGGTGACCGCCGCATCGCGGCGCTTGCGTTCACTGCCGTAATTATGTTGATCGACCCCGGCAAACAGGGAGCCCGTAAAGCTCTCTGGGTTTTGTTATATTCTAAACAGAACATATGTTCTGTTTAGAATGGGTATTGTGTCCCCTTCATTTTTGGGCTACACTATTGGAGCAGGTGGATATGCCCAATCCTAACCCCAAACCCGAACTACGTTATATGGCTGAGCAATTGGCCCGCTTGATCGAGGTCAGTGTCACACTTAACTCGACCCTCAACCTGGATGAGTTGTTGCGGTTTATTATCCAGACTGCGACTGAAATCATTGACTGCGAATCAGTTTCGATTTTGCTGTACGATGAGAAGCGGGAACGGTTGGTTTTCGCGGCTGCTACCGGGTCCGACCCGAAGCGGCTGTCTGAAACCCCCGTCCCACTGGATAACAGTCTGGCCGGGACGATCTTCCGCGAAAACAAGATCATCAGCCTGTCTGACGTAAAGAACGATTCGCGCCATTTCGCTATGGTTTCCAGGCATGTTGATTTTGAAGTTAACAACATACTGGGCGTCCCCATGCGCATCAAGGACAAGCCGACCGGCGTGCTGGAAGCATTGAACAAGCGGGATGGGAATTTTGACGAAAGCGATGCGGACATCCTCTCGGTGATTGCCTCGCAGGCAGCGGTAGCCATCCATAATGCCCGCCTGGTTAAAGCCTTGCAGGATGCCTATAACGAACTGCGTGCCGCCGACCAGTTGAAGACCAATTTCCTGGCACTGGCTTCGCACGAACTCCGCACGCCCCTGGGCGTCATCATCGGTTATGCCTCTTTCCTGCAGGAAGAATCTCCCAGTGAACTCTCCGACCACGCCAAGCAGGTGCTCAACGCAGCCATGCAGATGCGCGTCCTGGTGGACGCCATGACCAATCTGAACACGCTGCGCTCCAAAGATATGGTTATGTACCGGCAGGTTGTCCCGGTGCAGCAAATTTTACGCGGGGCATACGGGGAGGTTAAACGCCTGGCAGATGCGAAGGGGCAACAGGTTACTCTGGACTTGCCGGAGGGTCCCATCCCGGTTAAGTGCGACCCGGATAAGCTGACCTCGGCTTTTGTCAACCTGCTGGATAACGCTGTGCGTTTCACGCCAGATGGCGGCAAAATCACGATTGGAGCCAAAGCTCAACCGGGCGAAGTGTTGACCTGGGTGCAGGATAACGGTAAGGGCATCCCGGAAGGTGAGTTGAAAAAAATCTTCCAGGAGTTTTTCCAGATCGAACCGCACACCACGCGCAAGCACGGTGGGATGGGCATCGGACTCTCCATCGCCCAGGGATTGATCGAGGCGCATGGCGGCAAAATTTGGGCGGAAAGCCCTGGTCTCGGCAAGGGGACCACAATCAAGGTGCTTCTGCCATACCTGAGTACGACGGACCTGAAAACGATGAAACGGTAAAAGCTTGCTTTCATATTATCACCATGCAATATCGCAGAATGCCATCGGCTATGGCCCGAAAATCTGCCTGAGCATAAATCATACGAGCGACACACAACCTTTGTGCCGCTCGATTTTCTTTTTACCTCAAGTCGCTTGGAGCGCTTTAATCTTCCCGCAAAAATGCTACTGCCTTCCCCTCATCATCGTTCATCACCAGCGACAGACTATGACCCGGGCGGAAATCGTCCACTTTAAGCAGGCGCAGGGTACGGAGCAAGATTTTATCGGCGGCGAGAAAGTCGGGGAGACGGTTGGGGGTTTTGTCGAAAAAGCCCCGGTTGAAGACGGAGTCGCGGTCGTCCAGGTTAACGTTTAACGGGTAGATGTGCGCCTCCATCAGGTCCTGGAAGAAATGAGTGCCGAACGACGGCTCCAGGTCCGGGCCGATGCCCTTGCCGGTCAGTTCAACCAGGGCATGGGTGTGGTAGATATCCCCGTAGGCGATGCTGACGCCCAGGTCCGGCGTCGAAGTCCCCCAGCGACCGGGGCCTACGCAGATGAAGGTCTCGTTTTTTAAGGCGGCGTTGAGACTGCCGATGGCGCGTTCCAGCCGGTTGCGTTCGGCGGGAGAAGCCAGAGAGAAGTAGCCCTCCGGCGGGACGAACAGCACCCAGCGGATGCCGGTCACCTTGCCGCGCGGGACCATGCGGCGGGTCGCAAAAACGACATCGGCCGGGTCGAGCAGGGCGGGCAGGTCCACTTCGCCGCCATCGCTCAGGGCACTCTGCGGACGGCACTGGAGCAGCGTGATATGGACCTCGGACTGGGCAGCCTGCGGGTCCACGATTTCGGCGGTGAATTCGGTATCCACCGGAGAACCGTAGTGCTTTTCAAGTAAGGCCAGGATGGTTTTCATGTGCGCGGCGAAGGGCGTGCGCCGCAGCAGACCGTCGAAGGTGACCACGAGATTTTCCGGGTCCACCAGGCTGGAGGTGATGTTCTCGACGAAGCCGCTCTCGTCCACCTGGGCGATGGTGCGCAGGGCGGGATATTGCGGGTTTAGCACCTCGCGGATGGGCAGGGTTTTCAGGGCATTCTCTTCCAGGTCGAGCAGGTCTACAAACTGCTGGGAGTGCTGACGGATGGCTTCGGTAGAATCGGCCGGGCGCAGGAGCGGGTGGCTGAGCGCCACGAGGCGGGGCTGATCGTCGCCGCGCGCTTCAACGGCGCGTGTTCCCAGCCCCCATACCAGGCGCAGGAAGCCGTCCTCTTTACGGATTTTCGGCGACCAGCGGTACAGGTTGCGGCTGAAAGCCACACCTGCAGCCTGTGGCAGGAAATAACGCCCGTATTGCTCACCCTCCACGAACTGGACGAGCACGGCGATACGCTCGTCGTAGTCCACCAGGCCTTTCTGGTGGCGGTAGAGCAGGGCGTTCGGATTCATGCACGAGGCGTAAACGCGGGCGATGGACTCCGTCAGAGCCGTGAGATTTTCTTCGGGATTGCCCTGGTTGGGGCAGAAGAAACTGTCATATTTCCCGGCGAAGGAGGTGCCGAAGTTGTCCTCCAGCAGGCTGGAAGAGCGCACGATGAGCGGGCGTTTTCCGGCCTCATCCAGGATGACGCGCAGGCGCTCGAGGATATCCTCGGGGAAGGTCCCTTTGACAAAGTCACGCACGATCCTGGGATAATCGGTGCGCATCTTGGCTTCGGACTTGTATTTCTGGTCGGACCAGTGGATCAGGCCATTGGCCGCCATGAAGGCGTAGAACATATCCGATGCGAGGAAATAGGAGTTCGGGATCCGCAGCGTTTCCTGGACCTCGGGCGGGGCCACGTCTCGAAGAATGCGGTATGCCAGCATCATCCCCGCCGACTTCCCGCCGATCTTCCCGTATCCGATTTTGCGCTGGCGGATTTCTATTAAGTCCTCCACCGTGAACCACTTGCGGGCGATGTTCAAATACGCCAACTGGTCGCTGATCATGGTGCGGATGAGCACCACCTTGATCTCTTGCAAGCGCGCTTCAAGCTTTTTGCGCCTGATGGCGGGCATGCGTTCGATGTTCTCCGCCTGCTCGAAGAGCATATCCTGTGGAGCCAGTTCAGGGTTGAATGTGATCAGGTCCGGCACTTTACCGTGTTCACTGACCGCCTGGCGGACAATCTGTTCAAAATCCTCATAGGGCAGGTTGTTGCCAAAGTAGAAATCGGTTAGACGATCACGGACGCGCCTCAGGCGTTCTTCCCAGACCTCCTGGGTCTCCTGGCCGTACGGGTCGCCCAGCCCTTCCCTGGTCTGGCTCTCGATGGCTTCCAGGCGCGCTTCGGCCTCAAAGTCAACCTTGGTAAGGATGCCGCGCATAAAGAGTTGTTCGCGCATGATATGACTGATACGCCCACTCAAGACCGGGTATTCACTCAGGGTCAGGTAAATACGCAAGACTCGGTCAGCGGAGGGGTTGGGTAAGCTCATCTTGGTTTCAGTGTTGATTCAGAGTCAGGTAGGTGATGCGGCGGCTGGAACTTTTTTGTCAGCAGGCCGGTTGCCAGGCAGGTGGTCAAAATGATACCCCCCCACAGGTTAAGCGAATCCAGGATGGGGAACCCGTAGACTTTAGCCATGACCAGGGCGATCCCTGCGCCAATACCCCCCAGCCAGGGTAGTTTGATCCGCCGGGTGAGTAGGATGATCACCAGCCAGGCGGAGGGGATGATCAGCCAGACATAGGCCGCTACCCAGGCTATACCCAGGAAGATCAGAGTACCCGACAGGTTGAGGATGAAAACCAGCTCGCCGATCATTCCACTGTTCCCCAACGGGAGTACAGATTTGCGTTCTTCTGCAGAGTACCGCAGGCTGATGAGCCAGACCACAATGGCTAACAAACCCAGCCCACCGATGCCAGCCACGCGGGAGATGCCTGGGGAGAAAGAAAGGTACTTGAGGATGGATTGGTTCATCCAGAAAGAGTTGCCTTTCCCGATCTCCGGGAGTACATACCGAACATAATCCAAATACCAGCCGATCGGAACGAAAAGGAGCGAAAATACCATCAGGATTGCCAGGCTTCCGATGTACATCAGCAAGAAGCGGAAATCGCGGCGGAAAATGACATAATAAATAAGAAGGAATCCCGGGCTGACCTTAATCAAGGTTGCCACCGCCAACAGGATCGCGGCCAGCAGGCGGTTTTTCCTGACATAGGAGAGAAAACTTGCCAGGATCAGGCTAATAATGAAAATATCCACCTGGCCGTGTTGTATGAGGCTCAAGAGTGGGAAGGATGCCAGGGTGAGCGTAAGGCTTAACATCAGGAAAACGTCCCGCCACTCGGGTGCAAAGGACCGGACCATCCAGCCCAGGATACATGCAAAGCCCAGCCCGTAAGTGATCAACCAGACCAGGCGGGCCAGGTCATAGGGTATCCGGGACAGGAGGCTGAAAATGGGCAGGACCGGGGGAGGGTAGATAAAATCCGAGAGGATCGGATTATTTTGGGCATCCTCCCCCCAGAAGTAAGGGTTGTTGTTATTCAGGAAGCGCGACCCGGCATTGTAATAGGCAAAGAAATCCACATTGTGCAATTCCCCCGAGTCCGTCCGGGTGGCTTTGTTATACAGTTCCCAAGCGGAATGCAGCCAGTAGTTCCAGCCAATTAAAACGAGGAGAAGCAGGAGCAGGATTCTAACTGGGGTGGGGAATTTCATTACTTGTCCATTCAGAAACGTCAGGGCGAGTTGCGCCCTGACGCTTTCACAACTCAGGATAAATTGGCTTAACCTAAATGCATCGGCATGATGACGTGCAGGAAGTTATCGTCTCCCACCGGGCGGACGACACCCGGAGCGTTCTGAGCGGAGGTTTCCAGCGCCACGTTGGGTGATTTGACCACTTCCAGCACCTCGCGCAGATACTTGACATTGAAGGCAATCAGCAGACCGACGCCGTCAATCGTCGCCGCCACCACCGTCTCGTTCGAACCGGTCTCTTCGGACTGGGCGGAGATTTCCACCGAGCCGGGTTCCAGTTCGCCGGAGGATTTGATATTGAAGCGGGCCACATTCGAGCCTTCGCGGGCGAAGATCTCGGCTTGCTTGCAGGCCTTGAGCAGGGCCGGGGTTGAGAGGATGGTGCGGGATTTATACGAGCGCGGGATGATCTGCTGGAAATCCGGGAAGGTCCCGTCAATCAACTGCGAGACCACTTCCACTTCCTTCATGCGGAAGACAACCTGTCCACGGCCCTTGGGCATGACCATTGAAATCATCTCGTTGCCGTCACTGGCTACGCGCGCCAGTTCGCTCAGAGCGCGCGCCGGGATGATGGCCGTAAACGGTTGCGCGGCGGGCTGGGACAGGGTTCCTTTGCGCACCGACAGACGGAAACCATCCGCGGAGGCCATCGTAATGGCATCCTTTTCCACCATCACCAGCACACCCATCAGCACCGGACGGGCCTCGTCCGTTGAGGCGGCGAAGACCACCTGCGAAATCATGTCCTTGAAATCGGCCACGTTTAGCAGGATGGCGCCTTCCATGTCCGGGATGGGCAGGGGCGGGAACTCCTGGGCGTCAATGCACTTGATGTCGGTGTTCGAGGCACCGCAGCGCACGTTCAGGGTCTGGGTGGAAGCGTTCAGGTTCAGGCTGACCTGCTCCTGCGGCAGTGTCCCGACCAGATCGGTGAAGGTGCGCGCCGGGATGGTGGTCGAGCCTTCTTCTTCGATCTTGGCACCGATCCAGCAGGTGATGCCCAGTTCCAGGTTGGTGGCCGACAAGCGCAGACGGCCTTCGTCGCTGGCGATCAGGACGTTCGAGAGCACCGGCAGTGTACTGCGCGGCGAAACGGCGCGGGAGACGGTGCTCAACCCGCGGGCCAGGTTTTCTTGTAAGACGGTTACTTTCATCGCTCGGTCCTCTCCTTCCCGTGCCCCGTCCGGGAAC
Source organism: Anaerolineales bacterium (assembly GCA_017882065.1). Lineage (GTDB taxonomy): Bacteria > Chloroflexota > Anaerolineae > Anaerolineales > Villigracilaceae > UBA877. Next base: position 7,820 of record JADGQD010000078.1, read on the forward strand.
CGGGACTACCACGTCGGATAGGGCGGCGTAACGTCACCCTATTCGAAGTATATCCTGAGACCGTCAATGTGAGAAGACGGTTAACGGAACACGGTTTTCACAAAATCGGGGTTTGGGGTGTTGGCGGGCGGCAAACCGCCCGCCAACACCCCAAAATTTTCATTTTCCCCGCCCTGGGGCGGGGGTCACACCGTCCCGGTGTTGTTCCGGGAGGGGGTGGGGATTACCAGGCTTTCACAAGTTACTGCGAACTTAGCGATAGACTTTTTGATAGCCCTGTTAACGGAACAATAAGGATGCACCCAGGCTGACCAACAGGCCCAGGACTTCCAGACCAAACAGCCCGGCGATGACGTACAGGAAAATCATCGAGCCGGAGACGGAGGCTTTCTGGCGGACTTCCTGACCCTCGGCCAGTTGACGCAGGGCCAGCGCGGCCTGGTTCAGGTCGGCCTGCGCGCTGCCAACCCACACCCAGCCCGCCGCCGCGCGCGGGACCACGAGCCGGCTGCCGTTAAATTTAACCAACCACGTCCGCAGGCTCTCGGGCGGGTCGAGCGCCAGGTCGGCCGGCAGGATGACGGCTTGCGGGGTAGTCCCGGTTTCAGCACGGGACGGGGTAGTCCCGGTTTCAGCACGGGGCGGGGTAGTCCCGGTTTCAGCACGGGACGGGGTAGTCCCGGTTCCAGCGGGGTAGTCCCGGTTCCCGGACGGGGCACGGGACGGAGCCGTCTCTTTTGCCACCGGCTGGCTGACCAGTTGAAGTGCGGCGGGCAGGCGCGGGGTCTGTTTTTGAACCGCTGCCAGCATGGCCGGGCCGAAGGTCCCGTTTTCCACGTCGAAAATCAGGGTCGCGAAAGCGGCGTGCTTTTCGGTCAGGGCGCGCCCGGCTGTTTTCCCATCCTTGCCCAGTGTCAGGCC
>JADGQD010000220.1 GCA_017882065.1 Anaerolineales bacterium
GGGATGATGAAGTCGTTACTACGAGATGCTTTTTGAGTTATGCAAGATATCTAGCGAATAAGGAAAACCGATGAACGAAAATCTTTCTGTCCCCAACGCTCCCTCCATCCCGGGGCTGACATTCCGCCGCTTCCAGGGGGAGACTGATTACCCGCACATGGCAGCCCTGATCTCGATTTGCAAGATCGCGGATGGTGTGGAACGCAGCACCAACGTGGACGATATCGCCCGTACCTTCCGCCACCTGGAAAATTGTGACCCGCAGACCGACATGCTCTTTGCCGAAATGGACGGGCAGGTGATCGCGTATGGCCGCATCTGGTGGGACGATCTTCTGGATGGCGTCCGCCTTTATCATCCATTCGGGTTCCTGCACCCGGACTGGCGTCACAAAGGAATTGGCACGTTCATGTGGGAGACTGCCGAAGGCCGGGCACGAGAAATTGCTGCTGGTCACCCTAAAGAGACCCCGAAGTTCTTCCAGGCCGAACCGTTTGACTCGGAAATAGATCTGGTTGCCCTGCTGGAAAGCCGCGGTTACCGGCCTGCCCGTTACGAGACCCACATGCTGCGCGACCTGAGGGAACCCTTCCCCGAAGCTCCCATGCCGCCGGGGCTGGAAGTCCGCCCGGTAGAGATGGAGCACGTCCGCCCGATCTTCGAAGCCAGCAACGAAGCCTTCCGCGACCACTGGGGCAGCCGCGACGAGAGCGACGAAGAATACAAGTCTCAATTGGAAAGCCCGGATTTCCGCCCCGAACTCTGGAAAGTGGCCTGGGATGATGACCAGGTAGCCAGCGCGGTCCACAACTTCGTGGATGAGAAGGAGAATGTGGAATACCAGCGCAAACGCGGCTATACTGAAGGAATCTGCACCCGCCGTCCCTGGCGCAAGCTGGGACTGGCGCGTTCGTTACTCGTTCAGAGCATGCAGATGTTCAAGGAGATAGGAATGACCGAAACCGCCTTGGGTGTGGATTCGGAAAATCTGTCGGGTGCGCTGAGATTGTACGAGAGCGTTGGTTATCGCAAGGTCAAACAACAGATTAATTATCGCAAGCCGATGGAGTAAAATAGACTATCGACAAATTTCTCAACCGGCCTATTTCATCCGAAGGAGATTGATATGCAAATACGCTGCACTTACTGCCAGACCATGTTCGCCATCAGCCGTGAGGATATGCTCGCCGCCCTGGAACACATGGAAGAAAATAAACAGATTTACTACGCTGCCCACTGCCCGAAGTGCCGCCGCGCCAACCGCGTCGAACGATTCCGCATGGAGCGCTTCTTCCCGGATTGGAAAAAAGCCATCAATACCATGGCGAAGGAATCCACCCAGGCTGAAACCGCGGCTGAAAAACAAGCCGCAAGTATCGGGTCTGTGAAGGCTGCGCCGGCGCCCAAAGCCGCCGCCAAACCGCAGAAAAAGCCTGCTCCCAAACCCAAAACGAAACCGGCTGCAGGCTCCACCAAAAAGCCCGCGGCAAAGGCATCCTCCTCGAAGGGGAAACCCGCGCGAACAAAGAAGAAATGAGTATCCGGGCAGTCTTTGTTGACTTCGGCGGAGTCATCCTCCGGACCGAGGATAAAGGGCCGCGCATCCGCCAGGCCGAACGCCTGGGCATGACATCCGGCGACCTGGAGAAAATCATTTTCGAGAGCGAGACCAGCCAGCAGGCTTCCACCGGCGAAATCCCGGAGGAGGCCCACTGGCAGGCGGTGGCCGAAGCCCTGGGCGTCAGCCGGCAGGAATCCGATAAGATCACCGCCGAGTTCTTTTCCGGTGACCGAGCGGATGCCGCCCTGCTCGATTTCCTGCGCAGTCTGCGCCCGGAGCGCAAGGTCGGTCTTATCAGCAATGCCTGGTCCGGCTTGAGAGAATTCATCACCCGGCAAAAACTCGAGGATGTTTTCGATGAAATGATCATCTCTGCCGAAGTCGGCCTGATCAAGCCCGACCCGCGCATCTACCGCCTGGCGCTCGAAAAACTGGGCACGCTGCCCGAAGAGTCGGTTTTCCTGGACGATGTGCTTGTCAACGTGGAAGCAGCACGCTCGGTGGGCATGAGCGCGATCCAGTTCACCCAGCCTGAAAAAACGCTGGAAGAGTTGAAGCAATTGCTTTGTAATCACCGGTGACCTTCCGCCTGTCGGGGGGGAGAGGTCACCTGACAGGACGAACATGAACATCCAACTCAATAACCGCCCGATCCTGCATGACCTGGGAGACGGGTTGATTATCTGCCATTCGACGGACGGCGAGGCGGAGGCGTGTTGTTGAACACGCTCTTCCCGAAGAAGCCTTCATCTGTGATGATGGTGAATTAACCATGAAATTCGAACCCGCCCTCGACAAGACTGCTCTGATGGCAACCATCCAGCAGGTCTACGGTTTCCCTGTTTCCACCCTGACCTTCGTCCCCGAGGGCATGGTCGGCTGCCACTTCATCGCCGTTTGCGTGGACGGGAAATACTACTTCATTACGCTGTTGACCAACAACTATCTGGCAACGCTCCAGACCAGACGCCTGGACTTCACCCTGACCCTGACGAGCAGCCTCCACGCGCGCGGCCTCTTCACCGCCCAACCCG
>JADGQD010000221.1 GCA_017882065.1 Anaerolineales bacterium
GGCGGGAATTTTAAAAGGGTGTGATATAATAAAAGTATGACTTTCGGAAAGTATGATATATAAAGGAGCAAACCATGGCACTTTATGTGCGTGTTCAGGAAAAAGGACAGGTGACCATCCCCACCAAACTCCGCAAGAAACTCAATATTAAGAAAGGGGATACGGTTATGGTGATCGAGACAAAAGATGGCTTGTTGATCAAGCCTGCTGAAGTGGTTCTTTCCGAGGCGCTTGACGAAATGGGCAAGGCGCTGAAGGCGGATGGGGTCACGCTGGAGCAGTGGATTGAACGCGGCCGCGAGATCCGCGAGAAACTCCTGGAAGAGACGTATGGGATAAAAAATGAGTCATGATGCTGCGCATCTTCATCGATTCCAGTGTTCTTTTCACAGCTGCAAACTCGGCAAAAGGCCATTCTCGTGACCTGATGCTGATCAGTGCGGCAGGGAAGTTAACCTTGGTATTGAGCGATTTTGTGCTTGAAGAAACACGCCGCAACCTGGCGCTGACGCAACCCGGATCGACCGTTCTGGAGCGGATTATCCGAGAAGCCCGGATAGAGATTGTCTCTGTCACCGGGCAGCAAGTTATGGATGCAATGAAATGGATCGTCCCAAAAGACGCCCCTATCCTCGCCGCCGCCAAAGACGCAAAAGTGGATATGCTTGTCTCGTTGGACAAAAAACATATCCTCGGCCATCCTGAACTTGAAAGCTATATCAACGCCCCCATCCTGACACCTGCCGAAGCATTCGCAAGACTCAAGGAACAACCATGAACTTCAGCGACTACCAGACCCAATCCCGCAAGACCGCCAAATACCCGCCCATCGGGCATCCGGTCGTCTACCCCACCCTCGGGTTGACCAATGAGGCCGGGGAAGTGGCCGGGAAAATCAAGAAGATTTTCCGCGACAAGTCCGGGGTTATCTCTGCAGCGGATCGCGAAGCCCTGAAGGGCGAACTCGGCGACGTGCTGTGGTACCTTGCACAGGTCTGCACCGAATTGGAGATTTCGCTGGACGAAGTGGCCGGGCACAACCTGGAAAAATTGCTCTCGCGCCTCGAACGCGGTAAAATTGGCGGGGAAGGAGATAATCGCTGATGGCCTGTAAAAACTGCACGTCCCTGAACCAGAAACGCCTATTCTCATCCACCGGGGAGTTGACCAGATTCATGCGGAAGTTGCGCACTCTCGTGAAAGATGGGATAATTGTCGAATTCCCATCTTTTACCGACCTTGCAGATGTGGAGGATGATGCCAGCTGGCCGGATGTGATTGAATGCCAGTTTGGTTGCCCGGACTGCGGGACAGAATTTACCTTCAAAGCCAATTCCCATCATAGCAAAGCCCCTCAGTGGCTTCTGAAACGAGCCAAGCTTCGCTGACACTAATTTCCTCGTCCCGTGCCCCATGCCCCGTGCCCCGTGCCCTGTACGGGAACCGGGACTACCTCGCGGGAACCGGGACTACCCCGCGGGAACCGGGGCTACCTCGTCCCGTGCTGGAACCGGGGCTACCTCGCGGGAACCGGGACTACCTCGAACTCTAATCATCCTCATATAATTACCCCTTCATTATTTGGTAGAATCAAACCAGATACTTCTTGTCTGATTGTAGGGCAGGATAGCCTCTTGTCTTACTGATTCAGGAGACCCTTATGGCTAGTATGGAAAAGTTTACCCAACGGGCCCGTCGTGTGCTTGCCCTGGCCCACCAGGAAGCCGAGAATGCCCGTCAGGGATTGATCGGCACGGAGCACCTGCTGCTCGGTTTATTGACGGAAGACGGCGGGGTGGCCGGACGCGTTTTGCGCGAAGTTGGTCTGGAGACCGAACGTGTACGCGAGATGATCCAGCGCGTCAGCGGCGAGGGGCACTACGAAAGCGGCAAGATCGAACTCGCTCCCGACACCCAGCTTGTGCTCGAATACGCAATCGAAGAGGCCCGCAAGATGGGCCATCACTACATCGGCACCGAACATCTGTTGCTCGGACTGGTCCGCTCGGAAGGCGCGGCAATGGAAGTGTTAAAGAAACTGGGCGTGACCCCCGACCAGGTGCGCCGCCAGACCCGCCGCGTGTTGCAGGAAAGCAGCGGGTCCCAGGCCTCAGCCGTCCCGGAGATGGCCAAGCCGGGCGGCAAGCAGGAGCCCAAGACACCGCTGGTGGACCAACTGGCGACCGACCTGACCACCCTGGCCGAAGAAGGCAAGCTGGACCCGGTCATTGGCCGCCAGACCGAGATCGAGCGCGTCATCCAGATCCTGGCCCGCCGCACCAAAAACAATCCGGCGCTGATTGGCGAACCGGGCGTCGGTAAAACGGCCATTGTCGAGGGACTGGCCCAGCGTATCACTGACGGCGATGTACCTGCGCCACTGCTGGGCAAACGCGTCCTGAAACTGGACGTGGGCTCGCTGGTGGCCGGGACAATGTACCGCGGCCAGTTCGAGGAGCGCCTGAAGCGGGTCATTGATGAACTCAAATCCACCAAATCCATCCTGTTCATTGACGAGTTCCACATGCTGGTGGGAGCCGGTTCCGCCGGTTCTGCCGTGGACGCGGCCAACATTCTAAAACCGGCGCTTTCGCG
>JADGQD010000079.1 GCA_017882065.1 Anaerolineales bacterium
GGCCTGGAAGCAACATGTCGCCTACTCCAACAACCCGGTCCGCTCGGCGGGCGAACTAAAAAAACTGCTGGGCATGATGCGTGAATCGCTTCCGCAGGTTAAGGCCCCGGTGCTGCTGATCCATTCGCGCAATGACGACTATGTTATCCGTGACAGCATGGAGAAAATTCATGCCGCTCTCGGCAGCACTGACAAGCACATGTTGTGGGTCGAAGGCGGCGGGCACGTTATTACTGAGGAGCCGACGCGCGAGACGGTCTTCAAGGCCGCGGCTGATTTCATCAAGCGGGTTGCCTCTGCATGAGCGTTGACCTGATCCTGCTGTTTGCTTCCCTCTTCACCTGGGGGATAGGCGAGGGATTGTTTATCTATTTCCAGCCCATCTATTTGCAGCAACTGGGCGCGAGCACGATGACCATTGCCATGGTCTTCAGCGCGTTCGGACTGGCGATGATGCTGGCGCATATCCCGGCCGGCTACCTGGCCGACCGCATCGGACGGAAACCGATCATCGTTGCGGCCTGGACCTCCGGCCTGGCTGCCACCTGGGTGATGGCCCTGGCCCGGACGCTGCCCGTCTTCATCGTCGGGGTGCTGCTTTACGGGCTGACGGCTTTCGTCTCTGCGCCGTTGAACTCTTACGTGACGGCGGCGCGTGGAAAACTTACCCCGGTGCGCGCCATGACCTTGATGTCGGCTGCTTTCAACCTCGGCGCGGTGCTCGGACCGATCTCCGGCGGCTGGCTCGGTGACCGCTTCGGCCTGAGGACCGTTTACCTGGTCGCGGCCTGCATCTTCATCGTCTCGACGGGTATCCTGCTCTTCATCCGTTCCCAGCCGCGCGACGAACATGACCCTGCCGCGCCCCCGGCCAAACTGTGGACGAACACGCGCTTCATCACGTTAGTGGGGATTGTCTTCGTGGCGATGTTCGTCATGTATCTACCCCAGCCGCTGACACCCAAATTCCTGCAAAACGAGCGCGGGCTGTCGCTGGGATCCATCGGCTTGCTCGGCTCGGTGGGCAGCTTTGGGAATGCAGCGCTGAATCTGATCCTGGGGCAGGTCGCGGCCCGCACCGGATTCCTGCTGGCGCAGGTCTCGGTGGCGGCTTTCAGCCTGCTGTTATGGAAGGGGATGGGCGTGCCCTGGTACGCCCTGGGCTTCTTCCTGCTTGGCGGGTACCGCGCCACCCGCTCGTTCATCTTCGCTCAAGCGCGGCCGCTGGTCCACCCGGCGCAGATGGGCCTCGCCTACGGTGTGGCCGAGACCTTCAACGCATTATCCATGACCCTGGCTCCGCTGCTGGCAGGGGTTTTGTACACCCATGCGCCGGTTGTGGTGTACCCGGTCAGCTTGGGGTTGGTGGGGGTGGCGATTTTGCTCACCATTGCATTTGCGCCGCGCCAGCCGGATGAAGAACCGGCCGCGGCCAGCCAGTCCCTTGAAATTTGACCATGCTCGAAATCATCCGTCTGGTCTTAGGGCCAGTTTCCACGAACTGTTACCTGATCGCCGACCCTGACTCTGGCGATGCCGCAGTGATTGACCCGGCCTGGGACGGCAAGGTTATTCTGGCGGAAGCGCAAAAGCGCGGCTGGAAGATCGGTCAACTCTGGTACACGCACGCCCATTTCGACCACTTCGGCGGTGCGGCCGAGATCGCCGACGCGCTGAATACTTCGACTTACCCTTCACCCTCCCGGCAGGACACCGGGACGGTGTGCGGGTACTGCGCGGGTACGATGTCGCTCAGCACAAGTCCGCTGCCAATCGTTGCCCTTCATCCACTCGAACATGACCTGTGGAAAAACCAGGGCGGTGCGCCGCTTTTTGGAATGCGCATTGATCCCGGCCCGGAGCCGACGGTTGACCTCGCTCACGGCCAGATTTTACGTTTGGGAAATATCGAATTCGAGGTGCGGCATACACCCGGCCATACCCCCGGCCACGTTGTCTTTTACTGCGCAAAGGAAGCCGTGCTGTTCAGCGGCGATCTGATCTTTCAAGGCAGCGTTGGCCGAACCGACCTCCCCGGTGGAGATTGGAATACATTGATGGAGAGCATCCGCGACCAGGTCTACATCCTACCCAACGAGACGCGCATCTTGCCGGGCCATGGTGAGGAGACGAGGGTTGGAGAGGAGAAGAGCGAAAACCCGTTCGTCCGCGGCTGAGGGTATGAGCAGATAGCGTGCGTATCTGACGAAAGAACAGGGCAACAGCAGGTGGCTTTCCTTTTTAGTTTAAACCATCCCCAGGACAGCCTGGAAAATCAATAGCGCGGCCATTCCCACAATGATGGTCAGCAGGACGTTTTTTGTGCGCCAGGCTACCAGTATGGCCAGCGCGCCGGCGTAGAGTTGCGGGTTTCGTAGAGAGAGGTCCAGAATGGCGTTACGGGAGGCGAGTTCGGGCAGGATGATGGCAGAGAGCACCGCTGCCGGGACAAAACGCAGGCCGCGCCGGAACCAATTGGGGACCTTGATGCGGTCGAGCAGGAGGATGAACGAGAGCCGGGTGCCATAAGTCAACAAGCCAGCAAGCAGGATGACCAGCCAGAGACTCATTTCGGCCTTCCTTCCATCAGAAGGCCGGTAAGGATGCCGATGAAAGCAGCGACCAGCAGCCCGGTCTTGAAGGAGAAACCAAAAGTCAGCACGCCGACCAGGGCGGCTGTGACGGCCGCCGTGACGCTGGCCTTGTCCTTGAGCGCTGGGACGACCAGGGCGATGAAGGTCAGCGGGAGGATAAAACCGAGCGGCCAGTTCTGCGGGAGTTGCGCGCCGATGAAGATACCAATCGCCGTGCTGACCTGCCAGGTCGTCCACAGGGTCAGCCCGGCGCCGAGGAAGTACCAGTGCTTGTGAGCCGGGTCACTTTCCTGATTGTAGTGGGTGATGGTGACGACGTAGGCTTCGTCGGTGAGCAGGTAGGCGAGCAGGAACTTCCAGCCCGGGGTGAGGTGACGCACGTGCGGCGCGACGGAGGCGCTGTAAAGTGCGTGGCGCAGGTTAACGACGAACACTACCAGGATGATAGCCAGGCCCGAAACGCCAGTTCCCATCATCTCGGCGGCGATGAACTGGGCCGAACCGGCGAAGATGATGGAGGACATCGCCTGGGCAGCGGTTACCATCAGGCGGGAACTGATCGCCAGTGCGCCGAAGATAAGCCCAAAAGGGGCAACTCCAAGTAAGATGGGAGACTCATCTCGCACGCCGTTCCAGAATTCCTGTTTCCGTGTTGTCATAACTATCCTTCCCGCGCCCGAACCACTCCTGCCATTTACATCAGGAGCGAGCCTGCGCTCGCTCCTGATTTTGTTTTACTTTGCATATTCCGTCGCCCGCGTCTCGCGGATGACCGTCACCCGGATCTGGCCTGGGTACTGCATGGTTTCCTCTATTTTCTTGGCGATGTCGCGCGCCAGACGGGCCGCTTCCAGATCGTCAATTTCTTCTGGACGGACGATGATGCGGACCTCGCGTCCGGCCTGGATGGCGTAGGCCTGCGAGACGCCCTTGAAGGCGGTGGCCATATCCTCCAGGGTGCGGATGCGCTTGATGTAGGCTTCCAGGTCTTCGCGGCGTGCGCCGGGACGGGCCCCTGAGATCGCATCGGCAGATTCGGTGATGACGGCTTCGACGCTTTCCTGCTCCACCTCGTGGTGATGGCCAGCAATGGCATTGACCACGCTCGGATTCACGCCGTAGCGTTTGGCAAACTCTGCGCCCAGCAGGGCATGGGTGCCTTCCTGGTTGTGGTCCATGGCCTTGCCCAGATCATGCAGGAAACCGCCCTGGCGGCAGACGTCTTCGTTGGCGCCCAGTTCGGCGGCCAGGATGCCGGAAAGTTTTGCCACTTCCACGGCGTGAGCCAGTTGGTTTTGCCCGTAGGACGTGCGGAACTTGAGCCGGCCCATCATGCGCAGCACTTCCGGGTGCAGACCGGTAACGCCGGCGTCAAAAGCAGCCTGTTCGCCAGCCTCCACGATGACTTTGTCCACGGCCTTCTGCTCATCCTCCAGCACCTTTTCGATGTTCGCCGGGTGGATGCGGCCATCCAAAATCAGCCGAGCCAAGGCGCGGCGGGCCACTTCACGGCGCACCGGCTCGAAGCACGAGATGGTTACGGCCTCGGGAGTATCGTCCACAATAACATCCACTCCGGCGGCTTGCTCGAAGGCACGGATATTGCGTCCGTTGCGGCCGACAATGCGGCCCTTCATTTCCTCGTTAGGCAGCGGCACGAGAGAAGTGGTAAATTCCGCCACCTGATCTGTGGCAACGCGCTGGATGGAATCGGCGATGAGTTTGCGGGCGCGCTTATCGCCCTCCTCGCGTGCTTCCGACTCGATCTGGCGGATGATGCGAGCCATATCATTGCGGGCATCTTTCTCCACCTCAGCGAGCAGGATGATGCGGGCTTCGTCCACGTTCATCTGGGCCACGCGCTGTAGTTCTACCATCTCCTGCTCGTGCAACTTCTCGATTTCGTTGGCACGGCGATCCACGGCGCTCTGGTGCTTGTTCACCGTCTGCTCGCGCTGTTCCAGGCGTTCCACACGGCTGTCTAGTTCAGCGCGGCGTTTTTGCAAACGCTCGTCTTCCCGGTTCAGTTCGGTGCGCAGGCGGGTGATTTCGCCTTCGGCAGCCTGGGAGATTTTCAGAGCATTGTCGCGTGCCTGGAGTTCGATGGTACGCGCCTGTTCGCGCGTTTCCTGCAGGAATTTCTCCCCCTTGTCGCGCTGGTTGCGCTGGGCCTTTTCAGTTTGGGCCCGGCTGATAAAAAAGCCAATGGCGAGACCCAGGAGCAGGGTCAGGCCGGCAATCGCAATTGCAACAATTGTTTGTATCATGGTCAATCCTTATCATCAAGAGTTCCCCCGTCATCCGCCGTCCGGGTTTCTTTCCAGACTTCAGAGACGACCGGGGACAGGGTAGTGTACGAGAAGCCGCGGCGGGCGAGAAATCCGCTTAACTTCTGGCGGAACTCGAGCCATTCCAGACCCGCTAACCGCCGCGCGTATTTCCGGGCGGCCTCGAAGGCCAGGGCTTCCTCGTCCACCTGTTCATCCAGCACAGGCTGGACAATCTCGTCGCTGAGACCTTTGCGCCGCAACTCCATCCGCAGCGCCAACTTACTGCGCGGCTGGAAGGTGTTACGGTTTTCGACCCAGGCCCGGGCGAATTCCTGGTCATTGACCAGCCCGGCGAGCTGGAGGCGGTTCATAGTCTCCTCGACGAGAGCTTCGGGGGTACCACGTTTCGTAAGGTTCTGACGTACTTCCGCCGAGGAGCGCGGACGATAGCTCAGGAAGTGCAGGGCTTTCTGGTAGGCCATTTCGTTTGCATCTTCGGCCTGCAGGGCGGCGATCTTCTCTTCGCTCAGTTCCTGCCCCACCTTCAGCCAGCCGGCAGTGATACGGGCCAGCCCGAAGGCGAAATCCCCGTCCAGGTAGATGTTCACCCGCTGGGGGTTCTTTTGCTGGGGTTCGATCGCCGTGATTTTGTGCATCGTTTTGCTCCCCTTTCTCAAAGGGAGATTGCTTAAATATACACAGCCGCAGGTCGCCTGTAATAGGGGCCACGGCTGTGGAAAAATCTCCTGGATGTCCATCTGTTCTGCATCCCGCCCGGGGCAAAGATACAGATGGTTTTATCGGGAACCGGTTACGGGTCCGGTACCGGATGCGGGTTGTGAGGGGAAGCCCTTAATCCTTCAAATAACCTGTCCTGCTTTCGTCCGCATGTTCGTTCCGTTCAGACTTCCCATAAAAGATGCCCGTGTTTCGGGTCAAGGGGCAAACCCGGGATTTTCCAAGAGTTCCGTTTCAAGCCGTGACGCCATCTATACTGAGTACAAAAGCGGCGCGTCCAATATCCAGACAGCACTATTATACATTATAAAATCCCGGTTCCCTGGTCGGATTCCGACTTTTGGCTGCAATTCTTCACCGAAAAGGGGGAAAGGCGTTTGTATTTATTGTGACCAAAGGAACTAACAAACCTCTTCCATCTTGTGGGATAATGGAGCGGTTGACGAAATAAGGTTCCCACTAGGAGGTTATATGCCTAAAATCACTGATCAAGAAGCCCGCGATTACCATCACCTGAATGGGAAACCGGGCAAAATTGCTGTGGTGCCGACCAAGCCGATGGATACCCAGCGGGACTTGGGCTTGGCCTATACGCCCGGTGTGGCGGTCCCCGTGCTGGACATCGAGAAGGACCCGGAAGCCGCCTACGAGTACACCTCGAAGGGCAACTTGGTGGCTGTCCTTACCAACGGCACGGCCATCCTTGGCCTGGGCGACCGCGGCGCGCTGGCAAGCAAGCCGGTCATGGAAGGCAAGGGTGTGCTGTTCAAGAAATTCGCGGATGTGGACGTGTTCGACATCGAAGTGGACAGCCACGACCCGGATGAAATCATCAACGTGGCGCGCGCCATTGCCCCAACCTTCGGCGGCATCAACCTGGAAGATATCAAAGCGCCGGAGTGTTTTTATATCGAAGAGACGCTGAAAGGGATGCTCGACATCCCGGTCTTCCACGATGACCAGCACGGCACGGCCATCATCTCGTCTGCGGCGCTTGCTAATGTCCTCGAACTGCTCGGCAAGAAGCATAATGAGATCAAGATGGTCATCTCAGGAGCAGGCGCGGCGGCCATCTCGTGCGCCAATCTGGCCATGCGCTGGGGTGTTAAGAAAGAAAACATCATGATGCTCGATAGCAAGGGTGTCATTTACAAAGGCCGCACCGAAGGCATGAATAAGTATAAGGAAGCCTTCGCCGTGGATACCGACCTGCGCACCCTGGCAGAGGCGGTACGCGGCTGCGATGTGTTCTACGGACTCTCGGTTGCCAATGTGCTGACCCCCAAAATGGTCAAGACCATGTCCGAGCGCCCGTTCATCTGCGCCATGGCCAACCCGGACCCGGAAATTAAATACGAACTGGCGAAGGAAGCCAACCCGCATGCCATCATTGCCACGGGCCGCTCGGACTACCCGAACCAGGTCAACAACGTGCTCGGCTTCCCGTTCATCTTCCGCGGCGCGCTCGACGTGCGGGCGCGTGCCATCAACGAGGAGATGAAGTTCGCCGCTTCGCAATCGCTCTATAACCTGACCCGCGAGGATGTGCCCGATTCGGTTCTGCGCGCCTATGGCGTGGAAAGCATGAAATTCGGCTCCGAGTACATCCTTCCCAAGCCGCTTGACCCGCGCGTCCTGCTGTGGGAAGCCCCGGCAGTCGCCAAGGCGGCCATGGAGACTGGCGTGGCTCGCAAGCCGATTGACATTAATGAATACCGCGAGCAATTGGCCTTCCGCCAGGGCAAGGGTGCGCGCGTGCGCTACTTCTTTATGAATAAGGCCAAGTCGGCCAAGCCGAAGAAGCGCATTGTCTTCGCTGAGGGCGAGGAGCCCAAGATCATCCGCGCCGCCGTCCAGGTCCAGGATGACGGCATTGGCACACCGATCCTGGTGGGGCGGCCCAAGGTCATCCAGAGCAAGATCAAGGAACTGGCACTCGACTTCACCTGCGACATCCTCGACCCGAACAACTTCCCAAAATACGAAGCCTACGTAAAGGCTTATTACGATCTGCGCGCCCGCAAGGGCATGACGTTTCAGCAGGCTCAAAAACGCGTGCGCGAACCGAACGTGCTCGGCTCGCTGATGGTCAAAATGGGCGACGCGGATGCTTTTGTGTCAGGACTGACCTACGAGTATCCGGATGTTGTCCGCCCGGCTTTGCAAATTAACCATGCCCAGGGCGGCGGACTGGTCGCGGGTGTCTACATCATGATCGTCGAAGACCGCGTCTTTCTGTTCACCGACGCCACGGTCAACATTGACCCAACCGCCGAGCAGCTGGCCGAGATCGCCTGTCTCTCTGCCGATTTTGCCAAGAGACTCGAAATCGAGCCGCGCGTGGCTTTCCTCTCCTTCTCCAACTTCGGTTCCACCCCGCACCCGCATTCAGACAAGGTGCGCAAGGCGGTTGAACTGGTCAAGAAGCAGCGCCCCGACCTGAACGTGGACGGCGAGATGCAGGCGGATACGGCTGTGGTGCCCGAAATCGTGGACGAGCGCTATCCGTTCAGTACAGTCAAGGATGCCAACGTGCTGGTCTTCCCGTCGCTCGAATCGGCCAATATTGCCTACAAACTGCTGGCCCGCCTGGGCAACGCCAAAGCCATCGGCCCGATCCTGCTCGGCACCGGCGCGCCCATCCACATCCTGCAGACCGGCGACGAAGTGGATTCCATCGTCCAGATGGCGGCAGTGGCCGTGATGGACGCCATGAGCCGCAAGTAACCTTCCCCGTTTTCGATCAGACCTGACAGGGTTTAAGAAGACCTGCCAGGTCTTCTTTTTGTGCTAGAATCAACGTATGGTAAACCAGCCTCCTGTTGACCGTCCGACCGTCCGTGCCCATAAGCGTCAATTTACCTGGCAGATCCTGGTGCCGTTCCTGATGATGGCAGGACTGATCATCGCCGGGGCGGTGCTGGTCGTCACCGGTGGAGTACCCCGGACCGGTGTCTGGGCCGACGTTTCGTTGATCTGGTTGCTCGCTCCGGCGCTGTTCTTCGCCCTGGCGTTTCTGGTAATCATGATCACCATCATCTACGGCATGGCCAAACTACTGCAGGTCCTGCCGCGCTACAT
>JADGQD010000007.1 GCA_017882065.1 Anaerolineales bacterium
TCTCATCGGAGATGATCGTCTACCTCATCCCGCTCTTTCTCGCCAATGTGCTCAAGGCCGGGACGGCGGTCATCGGCCTCATCGAAGGCCTGGCCGAGACCACTGCCAGCCTGATGAAAATCTACTCCGGGGCGCTTTCGGACAAACTCGGCAAGCGCAAATGGATCACCGTCGTCGGGTACGCCCTCTCGACCATCGCCAAGCCGTTCATGTACTTCGCTGAGACCTGGCACTGGGTGCTGGGCGTGCGCGTTGCCGACCGGCTGGGGAAGGGCATCCGCACCGCACCGCGCGACGCGCTGGTGGCCGGTTCGATTGACGAGAAACAGCGCGGACTGGCCTTCGGCCTGCACCGTGCCGGTGACACCGCCGGAGCATTCTTCGGACTTTTGATTGCCGCCGTGATCGTCTGGCTGACCCAGGCCGGAGCCGCGGACCTTACCCGCCGCACCTTCCAGATTGCGATACTGGTCAGCATCGTACCGGCCGTGCTGGCAGTGCTTGTGCTGGCCGTCGGGGCGCACGACGTGGCCGGGGAAGGCAAATCAACGGCACCCATCCTCAGCCTGAAAGGCATGGACAAGCGCTTCAAGATTTTCCTGCTGGTGCTGGTCCTATTCACGCTCGGCAACTCGTCCGACGCATTCATCATCCTGCGCGCCCAGGAGCGCGGCCTGGACGTGCTCCAGATCATGCTGATGCTGATGACCTTCAACCTGATCTACTCCGTCCTCGCCGGTCCGCTCGGAGCGCTCTCCGACAAGGTCGGGCGGAGGCGGCTCATCATCGGCGGCTGGATCGCCTACGGCCTGGTCTATCTCGGTTTTGCCCTTTCGAAGACCGGTTGGCAGATCTGGACACTCTTCGGATTCTACGGAATCTACTACGCGGCCTCGGAGGGTTCCGCCAAAGCGCTCATCGCGGACCTGGTGCCTGCCGAGCGGCGCGGGACAGCTTACGGCCTGTACAACGCCGCCATTGGGCTGACGGCTTTCCCGGCTTCGGCCATGGCGGGTGTGTTATGGCAGGGCGCTTTCGGCTGGCAGGGATTCGGTCCCGCCGCGCCGTTCTACTTCGGGGCGGGACTGGCGCTCCTGGCGGGAGTGTTATTCTGGAGGCTGGTGCCGGTGAAGTAGTAATATCAAAAGGCGACCCCTGCCGGGTCGCCTTTTTGGTTTCGATAAAATTATGGTTATAGCGAAGGATGAACCGGATTCATTCGGCTTACCGGCGGAATGGATCGTAATCCGGATTCGTGCCAGCCCAGACACAGGCCGGCTGGGCAAACTGGTTACACTGCATGCCAAGCGAACAGCGATGTGACAGTACCCGTGGCGGGTCGGGGAGGGTATCGGCCGGATAGAGAACCTCGGCCTCCAAAGCCACTTCGCGTTTAACGTGGTCGCAGAAACAAACCTTGCTCACTTCCCATGTCCGTTCAGCCACGGCACACCTCCAGTAATAATTTCAATAAAGTCCATAATATTTGCATATTGCTGCCTGGTCCGGCACGCTGCAGATTATTTTGCCTGCCCTTCTTCGGAGCCATCACTCGCTTCAGCATCAATGATCTCGCCCGCCTCGTCCTGCTGCGGAGCGTCCCGCCAGGTGCCGGTGACCACCTTCTGCAAAGTATTGGTGTGTTCCTGGACAACATCATCGGGGCAAAGTGTCACAAATAGCGTGGTGCCCAACCAGATCACAACGGCATCGTCTAAAGCGCCGATAACCGGAAACACCGCACCAGGGATCAGGTCCACCGGTGATATAACGTATATGGCCGCCGCAATAGGCAGCAGTTTCAATAAGAAATTGACGCGCCGGTCACCGATCAGGCGCAGGATGAGTTTGATACGCAGGACCAGGTCCTGGAAGAAGCCGCTGTTCTGGTTGCTAATGATGTCATGCTTGTTTGCCATTTGAATCTCTCCTCGTTAAATCGCCAAATCCAGGGCGGAGATGAATCCATCCGTGACTGCACCATTAATTAATTCATAGATGTTGGTATATACGAGAAAGTTGCCGGGTAGATTCATCTACGAAACGATCCATCTCGGCGCTAGAAAGATAGATGTAAGGACGATTATACGCCTTTTGCACATCCTCGTCAGTGCGCTGATAGTCCTGTTGGATGAACTCAACCCGCTGACGAACAGCCTCGAGCGGCAGGAAATCCAGTTCCCCGGTCTCGGGTCGGGCGTCGAGAAAAACGCGCCAGAACAGGCAATCGGGATGGTCGCGGACGTAAATGAAATCCAAGCCATACAGGTCTTTTTTTACTTCCCAGATGAAGCCCTTGTCAGCAGCGAACTGTGCTTCCCAGCGTTTCCTGACTGGGCGGTTTATTCTGGCATCCCATATATTATCAGTGAGCAGGTGGAAGAAATAACCAATCCGGAACGAAACCGGACCCTGGTTCGGGTCGCAACGGAGAGGCAGGAGATAACGCCGGTAGAATTCCATATCGGCACATCGCCAGTCACCAGAGGAAATTAAGTGTGTCACCTCGAGCGGCGGTGAAAAAATCTCCCATTTCTCATCGGGGATGCCGGAATCGGGGGCGATATTGCCCACCGCAAATCCGGCCGGATCCAAGTCCGGGAAGAGGCCGAGCAGGTTTTCAGCAATCCGCAGGTGAGCAATCCAGGTCGCCATCCCTGTATTATAAGGCCGCGTCCTGGGTCTTTGGGAATCCCAGTAATAGAGGGAAAGAACTGGGGGTGTTGGGGTAAATAAAACCGGTAATCTTGATTCGAACCTCGTCGAATTTCTTTTAAAGCCTATGCCCCTGCATGTTTCCCGCATCCGCGCCATCTGCTTTGACGTAGACGCACATTGAGCGACACCGACGATGTGATGGTCGAACAGTTCGCCCACCTGCTCAAGCCCTTCCATTTCTTGTTTCCCAAACAGGAAACGGCTCGCGCCGCCCAGTGCATCGTCAAGGCGATCGAGACCCCAGCCAACTTCCTGATTGGCATCCCCGATCTGCTCGGCCTGGACAACGTATTCTTTGTTCTGGCCGACTGGCTGGTGCCCACGGTCTGAAGCGTGATGCGCATCTGACCGGTCAATTTACTGAGGGCCAGGATTTGTTCGGTTAAAGAAGTAGCGGGATTGTTGGTCATTGAGTACTTAGTTTACCGCAAAGGGGAAAAAACAGCGAAGAGATTTCGATCAATTCTTATTTTGGCTTTCGAGAAATCATCCGCAGGAATGCCGCACGGAACGCGGTCACACGCTGGCGGAAAGCTGTGCGCAGTGCCTGGCAGCGTATCTTTTTTGCCGCCTGGCGGGCGATAAACAAGTTGTTGTGTTTCTGGCTGTAGAGAGCGCGCTGGTATTCCCGCAGCAGAGAACGGGTCTCGTCCGCCACCTCGGGCAGGCGTGCGGTCAGCGCGGCGGCGACCTCAGCGGGCGTCTGGGCAGGCGAGGGTTTGGCACCCAGCCAGCGCAGGCTCTGAAAAACCACGCCGAAAGAACGCTCGATCGGCTTCAGGCCGGCAAAGTAGGCCCAACGCCTCAGCCAATCCGGCGGGGTGATGGCAAGGCTGGCATAGGTATCGGTCAACAGGATCGGCAATGGTTTGCGGGAGGCCTGGCGCGCACGCCAGAAGATTTTGTCCAGCAGGCCGGTCGTATAAGCTGCCGTAAATCCAACCGTGCTGACAACTATCAGCCCGAAGAGCAGCATCAACCGCAGAAGCGAGTTCGGCGGCGCCCCAGACCCGGAACCCGCGCCGGGTTCTTCGACCGGGATGGAGGGCCGGCCTGCGTTGTCCGGTGTAACGTTAAATGACTGCTCGGCCGGGGTTGTGTCGCCAGGGAGACGGGTGAGCACCGGCTGGCCGCTGGTGGGCTCGAACTCCACCCAACCGAGACCAGGAAAATAGACTTCCGGCCAGGCATGTGCATCCTTTTCGAGGACGGTGTACTTGTCGGGCGGCTCATACTCCCCCTGTGCAAAACCGACCACCATGCGGGCCGGGATACCTGCACTGCGCAATAGTATCACTTCAGCGGTGGCATAGTAATTGCAGAAACCCGCTCGCTTAACAAAGAGGAACCAGACCAACGGATCGGTGCCATCTGGGATGTCAACCGTTACCGAATAGGTAATGGCAGCGCGCAGGTAATCGGTGATGGCAGTTGTTTTTTCGTAGGGGGTCTCTGCCTCCGTTGTGATGCGCCGGGCCAATTCGGTGATCTGGGGAGGAAGGTCTCCGGGCAGTTGCAGGTAATGGTCCCGTACCCAGGCAGGGTAGATCGCCCCGGCCTGTTGGAGTTGGGCGACGGTGGGATCATAGATGTTGGCATGGACGATATATTGCTCGCCGACCAGAATAGGCGGATCGGCATGGAACATGAGCGGATCAATATTTTTTTCTATGGACGGTGTGAAGCTCAGTACGGAAGGACGGCTGACCCAGATCGGATGCGCGGGTGTGACCAGCACGGCCAGATTAACCCGCGGGGTAGTAAAGACGAATTCTCTCGAAAGACCATGGATATCCGCCAGCAGAAGAGAAGGCTGGTCGGGCGTGAAAGGCTCATCAAAGGCATATTCACTGTGCCATTCGTTGTTCAGGTACTGGTCGTAGGTACGGACACGCCAGTAGTAACGGTCCGCTCTCCCAATGAGCGGAACACTGATACGCAGGTAAATGTTATTGCCCGACAAGGCGCGTTGACCCAGAGCCAGCGTATCGCCATAAAATGCGACTGTTGTTGCTTGATCATAACCTTGCAAACCGGCGATGGCATTGCCCAGGTTCTGACGCATCTTATCCAGCGGGCGGGTAATACTCTCCCAAGCAACCTTGGCAGTATCGACCGGCCCCCCGGCGGCGGGCGCAATCCAAGCCAGTAATATCAGTACAAAAGCCGCGGCCGGGATGGCAAGGTTCAAGTCGGTCAACGAATCGGCAGATAACGAGACGCGCTGCTCTTTCCAGAACAGCCGCTTGCGGACAAACGTTAACCGTCCGAGCAAAAGCAGGCACAGGAATGCGAAAAGTGCCAGGATAACCACGCGGTCCCCCAGGCGCGAATCATACGACTGGATAATAAACAACACGATCCCGGCCGGCACAACCGCCGTGGCAAAATCCCCGCGGCGCGTCAGGGCATAACCGGCCAGCAAACTGATGACCCAGAATCCAAGCCCTGTAAAAATGACGAACAGGACCGTATCCGGGACCGGTTGGGCGGTTACAAAAAGGGACAGGGAATATCCCAGCCGCCCGCCCAGGCTGATCATGCGCTCCAGCCAGGGGGTTTTATGATACAAAATCCCGCCTGCCACCAATGGGATTAAAGTGATGCTGAAGCCAAACACAAGCCAGAAGACGCCCCCGCGTTTGAATTGACTGAAACCGAGCGCCAGTCCCAGCAGGACGCCGAAGACGGTCAGGAGCAGCGCGGTTTCCAAGCCCGGAGCCCAGTCGGTGGTGTACAGACGCTGAGAGACGGTCAGCAGGATCAGAGTCAGGATGGCTGCGGATGGAAAGTCCCATAAACGCGCAAGCTCACGTTTCATACTTTGAGTGTACAATATATCTTCAATATTCGTCAATCTCAAGGAGTCGTTCTATGGAAACCATCTGGAACGTCGGCATCACCTGGAACATCTTCTTTCAGAACCTGGGCAGTTGGCTGAAGACGCCCATGGAAGTCTTCTCCTTCTTCGGGACTGAAAATTTTTTTCTACTGCTCCTGCCAGCACTCTACTGGTGCATGGAGGCCGGCATCGGCCTACGAGTTGGCATTATCCTTCTTTTAAGCACTTCGGTCAACGACGCACTCAAAATGGCCTTCCATGGACCGCGTCCGTACTGGTATAGTACGGATGTGATCGGTTTTGCCAGCGAGACTTCCTTCGGCGTGCCCTCCGGCCATGCCCAGATTGCAGTTGGCGTGTGGGGGATGCTGGCGGCCAGCCTCCGCAAGTGGTGGGGATGGCTGATCGCAATCCTGATTATTCTGCTGATTGGCATCTCGCGCCTGTACCTGGGTGTTCACTTTCCGCACGACGTTATTCTCGGCTGGTTGATAGGAGCATTATTGCTGTGGGTTGTACTGCGTTTCTGGGAACCGGTCACTGCCTGGCTAAAAAAGATGAGCTTGGGGCAACAAATCCTGGCGTCTTTCCTTGGCTCGCTGGTGCTCATTCTGTTCCCCCTCATTCCCTTCCTTTGGCTGAAAATCACGAACTGGCAACCGCCGCAGGCCTGGGCACAATATGCAACGGAAACCATTTCCCTGAGCGGTGGCATCACCACGGGTGGGACCCTGTTCGGCCTGCTGGCCGGCCTGGCCTGGTTCAACCGCCAGGGCGGGTTCAGTACCGACGGCCCCATCTGGAAACGCATCCTGCGCTTTGTGTTAGGGGCGGTCGGCATCCTAGTCTTCTATGCCGGTCTGGATGTGCTTTTTGGGTTGATCGCCCCGGACGCAGATGCGCTGCTTCCCTACTTTCTGCGTTTCATCCGCTACATGCTGGTCGGGGCCTGGGTCTCTGCCGGTGCGCCATGGATTTTTGTCAAACTGAAGTTAGCCAGGAAAGCCTCCTGACACTTTGCGGCTACTTTACAAAATGCCCAACCGATTTCTGCCTCTGAGATAATTATCCCGTTATGGTTACGAACCTCGAACGCGGCTCACTGCTGCACAAACGTTACCGGATCATCGAAATTCTCGGCCAGGGCGGTATGGGATCGGTTTACCGCGCCATGGATGAGAATCTGGGCGTGGATGTGGCCGTGAAGGAAAACCTGTTCACCTCCGATGAATACGCCCGTCAGTTCCGGTTGGAAGCGGTCATCCTCGCCAGCCTGCGTCACACCAACCTGCCACGCGTGACCGATCACTTTGTCATCGGTGAGCAAGGCCAATACCTGATCATGGATTTTATTGATGGGGAAGACCTGCGCCAGCGCATGGAACGCACCGGTTCCGTTTCTGAAGAAGAAGCCATTCTGGTCGGCGCGGCCATGTGCGACGCACTGCAATACCTGCACACACGCAAACCATCCATCATTCACCGCGACCTCAAACCCGGTAACGTCCGTATCACGCCGGACGGACACATATACCTGGTGGATTTCGGATTGGCGAAACTGGTCAAAGGCAGCCAGGCGACAACCAGCGGGGCGCGCGCCATGACCCCCGGCTATTCCCCACCCGAACAATACGGCACAGCACGCACTGACCCAAGAACTGATATCTATTCTCTCGGCGCGACGCTCTACGCCGCACTGACCGGTGTCATCCCCGAAGACAGCCTGGCACGGGCCATCGATAACGTCGAATTGACTCCGCTGCGCGGGCGCAGCCCGAAAGTCTCGCGTAAACTGGCAGCCGCCATCGAAAAGGCCATGGCCGTCCGCCCGGAGGACCGTTTCCAGTCGGCGGAGGAATTCAGGCAGGCATTACTGACCTCCAACGTCAAGACCAAGCGGCTGGAAGGTGAAATCGTCGTCGACCCGCCGCCTCAGGCCCTATGGTCTGAAGAAGATAGTAACCTCGCCAACGAAATGCCCAGGGACACCCGGAATGGTCCGATCTCGCTTCCGCCTTCCAAACCACGCAAGAAAGTCCGCAGTACCAGTTGGTGGATCTTCTTCTCTATCTTCCTGTTGACCATCTTATCGGCTCTGTTATCCATCCTCATCTTCTGGTCGCCGATCACGAAGGCATTTCTGGGACTGCTGGCTACGTCAACTTCCACGTCAATTGCAACGCCCGTCCCCGGCACGCAGACAATTCAATTCGCGAATTCTTTGCCGCCTCCCCCGCCAGAAGGCAAGTCGGCTACACCGCAGCCCTCCTCCACCGTCACCCGGACGCCCCTGCCGACCTTCACGCCGTCCGTTACACACACGCCCACCGAGACGCTGATCCCGACTCCCACTTCCCTGGGCGGCGGTACCAGCCAGATCGCTTTTGCCTCGAACCGCGCCGGCGCGCCGCAAATCTACCTCATGAATGCCAATGGCAGCAACCCACTTCAAAAGACAAACATGTTGGATGGTGCCTGCCAGCCCTCCTTTTCTCCTGATGGGGTGCGCCTCGTTTTCATCTCACCCTGTCTAAAACGCCTTGACCAATATCCGGGGGCGAAAATGTATGTGATCAACGCTGACGGTAGCGGGTTGCCGATTGAACTTGCATCCGAGGAAGGCGGCGATTTCGACCCGGCCTGGTCGCCGGATGGGACGCGCATCGCTTTCACCTCCCTGCGAGACGGCTCCCCACAGATCTATGTCCTAAACTTGGGCGACAAAAGTGTAACACGCCTGACCGAGGCATCCAGCGATGTCCGCCAGCCAGACTGGTCATCGCAGCCGGCCTGGTCACCAAGCGGAACGCAGATCATCTACACCGGTCACAGCCGTCTCACCAAGGCCCTGCAAATCTGGGGTATGAGCGACGCTGGCCGCGGCCAGGCATTTTTGATCCGTCGGGGACCAGAATATTGGAATTTCCTCCCAGACTGGTCGCCAGATGGTAAGACCATCCTATTTAGTGAGACAAGGGGGGATCAGCAACTTGGCTGGTTGATGTTCTATGACTACGAACACCAGACCGCCGGTGCAGATCACCTGCGTACGGGGACATACGGCACTCACAGTGATTACTCGCCAGATGGGATGTGGGTAGCTTATGAAAGCCTGGATATACAGGATACCACCGGTCGCTTGGATTACGATATTTATTGCATGAAAGCAGATGGTACGGGGCCTATCATCCGGCTGACGAATCCCCTTTCCATGGAGTTTGACCCGGCCTGGCGGCCAATAGTCACACCATAATATACGGAATGTTATCGCAGAATGCCCCGAAACGAAATCCGGGGCATTTTATTTTGAAGGGTCTTTGGGAATTCCATATACTTATTTATCCCATCCAGACGGCGATGGGGCAAATAGGAGGTGTTGGCCGGGGGCTCGCCCGCCAAAGCCGCCCCCAACATCCCAATCCCCCAGTTTGTGAAAACAGTACACTAACTGGGTTATTATGTTGATACGGATCATGATTAGCTTTATACTCAATTCCATAATGATAAAACTATTTAAGGTAGCCCGCCCTCAATTCTTAATTGTGGGGCTGACACTTTTTGTGTTTGGCGCTTTGTGGGCTGTCCTCTTGGGAGCCTTTTTCTCCCCATTACGACTTTTGTTCGGTTACCTGGTCATCTTGCCTGCCCAGCTTTCGGTTCACTTTGGCAATGACTACTTCGATATAGCATCAGACAGGCCCGGCGGAGGTACGATGATAAGTGGAGGCGGCGGTGTTCTTTTAGAGCATCCAGAGTTAAGAGAACCTGCCAGGTGGATCGCGGTGATACTTATCTTTTTGTCCATGGGGATGGGTATTGTATTTATACGGACATATTCATATCCCTTCTGGATGATAGGATTCGTTATATTGGGCAATTTGGCAGGTTGGTTCTATTCAGCGCCTCCTATCAGGCTTTCCCAGCGAGGTTTCGGGGAATTATGTTATACCTTTATCTCGGGATTTCTCATACCAAGTATGGGATATCTGGTCATGAGAGGTGTCTTGGATCTGGAAGGGATATTTTTCTCGATTCCTCTCATGCTGTATGGTTTGGTGAGTATCCTTAGTGTTGAGATACCGGACATGGAAGACGACCGCCTAAGTAACAAGAGAACATGGGTGGTACAAAAGGGGCGCAACTTTGGTTTCACTTCAGCAGGATGGCTGCTACTTGCGGCAACGACATATTTCTTCATCTTTCCAATATTCTATGAACGACAGATTCCAATAAACTTCCGCGTGTTAGGCTTGCTCTCGCTACTCCCATTGGGAGCAGGGATATTTGGTATGGTGAAGAGACCTGTCGATAGGGTACCCGCCACCAGAATTGCTATCTGGACCGTTATTATGCTGGCTGCCTTCTCTGTATTCGTGGATATCTACCTATTATATCTGGCAATAAACTGGAGAATGTGAAAAAAACAGGGATTTTGCAAACTTCGCTCACAAAATCCCTGTTTTTTCAATCTTTCCTCTTCCTTGGGAAAGAGGGTAAAGTGTAGTGAATTCCAGCTTTTCCTTTCCGCGTTCCACGCGGATTGTCTCTCCTTCATGGAATTCGCCACCCAGGATCTTGACCGCCAGCGGGTCCTGCAGTTCGCGCTGGATGGCCCGTTTGAGGGGTCGGGCACCGTAATCGGCATCGTAACCAACCTCGGCCAGATAGGCGCGTGCCTCCGGGCTGATAACCAGCTGATAACCGCGCTCCGCCAACAGGGCGGAAACATGCCGGAGCTGGATTTCCACGACCTGGACCAGGTCGGCGCGGCTGAGCGAATGGAAGATGATGATCTCATCGATGCGGTTCAGGAACTCGGGGCGGAAATGCTCCTGCAGGGCACGCGTGATCGCGTCGCGCGTTACACTGACTGCGCTTCCACCCAGCCATAGCTCACTGCCAAGGTTGGAGGTCATGATGACCAACGTGTTGCGAAAATCCACCGTGCGGCCCTGACCATCCGTCAGGCGGCCATCATCCAGCAATTGCAGCAGCACATTGAAGACATCCGGGTGAGCTTTCTCGATTTCATCGAACAGAACCACGCTGTACGGGCGGCGGCGAACCAATTCGGTCAACTGGCCGCCTTCCTCGTAGCCGACGTATCCCGGCGGGGCTCCAATCAGACGGCTGACGGTATGTTTCTCCTGGTATTCGCTCATATCGATCCGGATCATGGCCCTTTCATCGTCAAACATGAATTCGGCCAGGGCACGTGCCAGTTCGGTTTTGCCCACACCGGTCGGGCCCAGGAAGATGAATGAGCCAAGCGGCCGGTTCGAGTCTTGCAGACCGGCTCGAGCCCGGCGCAGGGCGTTCGAGACGGCTTGCAGTGCATCCTCCTGTCCGACCACCCTTTCGCGCAGCCGATCTTCCATGTGCAGGAGTTTCTGGGTCTCGCCTTCCAGGAGCTTCGAGACCGGGATGTGGGTCCAACGAGAAACGATCTGGGCAATCTCCTCGGCATCTACTTCCTCTTTTAGCAAGGCGCCTCCCTGGGACTGCAGTTCCTTCATGTGGTGTTCCCCATCGGCCAGTTTCTTTTCCAACTCCCGCAGGGTCTCATAGCGCAGGCGAGCGACCTTTTCCAGGTCAGCCTGCCGTTCGGCGCGTTCGATCTCCTGGCGTGTCTGTTCGATCTTCTCTTTGGTCGTACGCAGTTCGGCGATGGCCTGTTTCTCGGTTTGCCAGCGCGCCTGCAGTTCGTGTGACTTTTCCTTCAGGTTGGCCAGATCTTTTTCGATGTTCTCAAGTCGTTCCTTAGAGGCCTTGTCGCGCTCCTTTTTAAGCGCCTGGCGTTCGATCTCGAGCTGCATTGTCTGCCGGTCAACTTCGTCCAGCGCTTGCGGTTTCGAATCGATCTCGGTGCGCAGCCGGGCGGCAGCCTCGTCAATCAGGTCGATGGCCTTATCGGGCAGGAAGCGATCGCTGATGTAACGCTGTGAAAGCGTTGCGGCAGCCAGTACGGCAGCATCAGTGATACGCACGCCGTGGTGGACTTCGTAGCGTTCCTTGAGGCCGCGCAGGATACTGACTGTATCCTCCACGGACGGCTCCTCCACCACCACTGGTTGGAAGCGGCGCTCCAGGGCGGGGTCTTTCTCAATATATTTGTGGTACTCGTCCAGCGTGGTCGCGCCGATCAGGTGCAGTTCGCCGCGCGCCAGCATGGGTTTCAGCATGTTACTGGCATCCATGGCGCCCTCGGCCGCGCCGGCGCCAACGACCGTGTGCATTTCATCCAGAAACAGGATAATTTCCCCTTCAGACTCCGTGATCTCTTTCAATACAGCCTTCAAGCGTTCTTCGAACTCGCCGCGGTACTTGGCTCCTGCCACCAGAGCACCCATATCCAGCTGGACCAGACGTTTGTGCTTGAGGCCCTCGGGTACATCCCCGTTAACAATACGCTGGGCCAGCCCTTCGACGATGGCGGTCTTGCCGACGCCTGGTTCGCCGATCAGGGCCGGGTTGTTCTTGGTGCGGCGGGACAGGATCTGTATCGTACGGCGGATCTCCTCATCACGCCCAATGACCGGGTCGAGTTTGCCCTGGCGGGCCATGGCGGTCAGGTCCCGGCCATATCTTTCCAGAGACTGGAAGATTCCTTCCGGATTCTGCGTGGTGACGCGCTGGGCACCGCGCACTTGTTTTAAGGCAGCCAGGATGGCTTCCTTGGTTAGACCGAACTGAACCAGGCGTTTGTTTTCACTGCTTTCCGCCAGACCCAGCAGCATATGCTCGGTAGAGACATAATCGTCCTGCATGCCCTTGGCATAACGTTCAGCGGCAGTGAGGACATCCGCCATCTGGGGCGACATGCCGACTTCCAGGTTGGCACCCTGAACCTTTGGCCTTTTATCAAGCTCGTTGCTCAGTTCTTCCTGGATGGCCTGCGTCCCACCGGATACCTTGGTGATGATGGCTCGGACGATCCCATCCTGCTGTTTAACGAGCGCCAGCAGCAAGTGGATGGGTTCGACAACCTGATGTTGGTAATCCTGCGCCAGGTGCTGGGCAGCGAGTAAGGCCTCCTGGGATTTTTGCGTGTACTTTTCAATGTTCATAGAATCCTCCGTAAAATACAGGAGCGGAAAACTTTTGTAACCAGCCTCACAAAGGTGGTGCTATTTCGCCACTACTGCCTGGCTGTGCGCGCGGAGTTCCGAGATGTTCTTCCGCAGTCTGGCCAGGGTATTCTCAGCCTTGTCAATGCGCTCACGCTCACTGCGGACGTAGCGGGTGTAGGGGGCAACGCCATCTTTCAGGCGGGCGATGGCATCTTCGCTCTCGTTACTGAACTGGGTTGTCAGTGCGCTGAGCAGCTTTGTGCGCAGACTGAGCATTTTCTCTTTGAACTTGTCTTTGGCCTTTTTACGCTTGAAGGGGATCACGAAAAAACCCAGGACGGCCAGGGTACTGGCGGCCAGGATGCCAGTGATATCCAGGGTGGAAGAGAGGACAGCTATGGTGACCAGCGCCCCCAGACCCACAGCTCCGACTTCCAGCAGTGCGGTCTGGGCCACAGCGGTTTCGACGCTGGCGGCCAACTCGCTGGCTTCTTTGTTGCGATCGTAGCTCTCCACAATGGTCTGGACGGTTTTGCCAACGGTGTCGATCAATTCACGCCGGCGGGTCTCACGCGGACCGTAGCTTTCGCCGACCATGTGGTCCAGATTCTGCGCCCGGCGGCGTTGCAGGTAGCTCATGACTTGCTGCCATTCGTGCAGATCTTTCTGCACCAGCCAGTCGATCAGGCGCTGTACCTGATCTTCGATCTGGTGCGGGACGTTGGCCAGGACCTGCTTTTCGAACTGGGCCCGGACCTTGTCGCCGCGCACCAGGTTCTGGACGTTGGTGAGGCGCATGGTGCTGTCGAAGAAGTCGAGGCCTCGCTGTTCGAGACGGTGCAGGATATTCTCGACTTCGGCCAGGCGTGGAGGGAGTTCATTGTGCAGTTCGCGCTCGTACTCTATGATGACGGTTTCCAGGGCGGCGGCGGTCTGTTTGTCTTCATTCAGGGCTTCGGCCTGGACCGCCAGGGATTGGCCGGCCTGGTCGCCCAGATGTTCGGCCACGCCAAGCGGGTTGTTGAACTTGAGCTGGAGCCGGGTGGTATCGTCGAGGGTGGCGCTGACGAATTGCTCCAGGTCGTCCAGTCGGCTGGCGTTGCGCAGACGGGTACGTTGTTCGGGGTCCGGTTCGGATTGGGCGCGTTGGGCCAATTTAGCGGAAACAGGATACAACTGAGGTTGATCGCCAAGTATTTTGGTGGTGTGGATTAGGATAAAGTCGCGGACTTCCTGCAAGGCAGAGTCGTCTTCGAAGATGTCCACCTTATTCAGAACAAAGACGACTTTCTTCCCCCAAGTAAGGATGCGTTCCAGGAATTGTCGCTCGCTTTCGGTCAGTGGATGATCGGCAGAGGTGATGAACAGAACCAGGTCACTCCGCGGAACGAACTCGTCCGTTAACCGTTCGTGATGGCGGATGATGGCATTCGTACCCGGTGTGTCAACAATGTTCAGTTCTTTCAGGAGTGGAAGGGGGTAGGTATAGATGGCAAAGTTTTCGTCGACTACTTGTTCGGCGGCCTGTTCGCCCCATTTGACCAGGGTGACGCGCGAAGTGGTGGGGGTAGCGCCTTCAGCAAGCACTTTTTTGCCGAGCAAGGCGTTGATTAGGGCACTCTTGCCAGCGTTGAACTCGCCGGCAACGACGATCAGGAAAAGTTCGTCCAGTTGCAGGATGGCTTTCTGCAGGCTGTCCAGAGCTTCGCGCGGCAGATCAAATTCGGCCAGGGCGAGTTGGAACCCGGCCAGGGCTTCTTTTTCGTCGCGTAGGAAACGGGCTTGCTGATCGGTGAGTACGGACTGGTGCATGGATTTCTCCTTAGAAACGCCGATAGGCTGTTGTTATTCCTGAATTTCCAATTCGATCCAGGTGGCCTCGTAATAGACTTCCCGGTAACGAGCCAGGCGCACGTCCTGGCTGGCCCTATGGATGGCCAACTCAGTTTCCAACTGGCGAATATGAGACTGCATTGCAACAACCTGGCTGCGCAGATGCAGGATAGTCTCTGCTGCTGCCTCATCGACTCCCAGATCGTTCAGTAAACGACGCTGGCAGCGCGACTCATAGCCTTCGTATGGACCATACCAATACCGTTTTGGAGATGAATTTTCGGGAATCATACCATTACCTCATTTGGGATGTGCGTTAGAACCGTTAGGCCGGGAGGAGGCCAACTCGCGGATGCTGTTGACCTCCTGTTCGGTCAGCGGGTCGGGCAGCACCAGCCTGACCAGGGCAAACAGGTCGCCGCGCGTTTTGGGATCACCCAGGTGGGGCATGCCCTTGCCGCGCAAGCGGAAACTCCGGTTGGCATTGGTGCGGGGAGGGATCTTAAGGATCAGCGGCCGCTCCAGGGAGGGGATGCGGATTTCACCACCGGCGATGGCGGTGAAGATATCGACCGGCACCTCCAGGTGCAAGTTATCCCCTTCGCGCTCGAAGGTTTCATTGGGTAAGATGTGCACTATCAAATACAGATCTCCAGCCGGCCCACTGTTGTGACCCGGCTCCCCCTGGCTTGCCAGGCGAACTCGAGATCCGGTACGCACACCCGGTGGAATACCGGCTTTAATGCGGTGACTATCTATTTCCAACAGGCGCTCTGCGCCATGAAAAGCCTCTTCCAGGGTCAGATCGACTTCATACTCGACATCACGTCCGCGGCGCGGGGTGGACGGAGTACCTCGGCTACTGCCTCCACCGCTCCTATGTGTCTGGCCAAAGATATTGTTGAAGAAGTCGGAATATGGCGATGCGCTTCCGAAGAGGTCTTCCAAGTCTTCGGCATTGGCGTATTGGACATGCGCCCCCTGGTCAGCTTGGGCCGACCAGTTTTGCCAGTCGAAATCCTGTTGGCGTCCGCCCGTCTGCTGCCAGTGCAGGTATTGAGCCCGCAACTCATCGTACTTCTTGCGCTGTTCCCCGTCCGATAGAACCTGGTAAGCCTCATTGATCGTCTTGAATTTCTCCTCTGCTTCTTTATTGCCCGGGTTTACATCCGGATGAACCTTGCGGGCCAACTGGCGGAAGACCTGCCTGATCGCCTTCTCGTCGGCTTCCGGTGGTATACCTAAAATTTCATAATAATCCTTAAAGTCCATTGGGCACCGTCTTATTCGTCTTCTTGGTCATTGCCTGACTCTTTGCCATTCCTGGGCTGCCTTCTTTTATAAGCAGTCTCAATTTCCTCTGCTGAATGGGTATCGCAGGCGACCAGCGGTCGTCGTTCATCCGGAACGCGGTGACCGCCGGGGCTGGTCACAGTACAATCCACCAGCCTGCCATCCGGGGTATACACAGCAAGAATGTTGAATATTCTGGCACATATGATGCAGCCATGCATCTCAACAATATTTTTATTGGCTTGTAAAACCACTGTCTATGGCAGTGGGTAGAGTGAAAAGGTTCTACCGTGAAGAGTAGTTAAGAATGTGGGTATGATGAGCCTCCCTGGAAGGTGTGCAACAATCCAAAAGGAGACTCATCATGGCCCAACGATTCAGAAGGCTATCACATTCGCTCTACGAGTGCAAGTATCATGTTGTGTTTTGTCCGAAGTACCGATACCGAATATTCAAGGATGCGATTGGAGAATATGCCAAGCAACAAGTGTATCAACTGTGCAAGCAGGAAGAACAGGTAGAAGTGTTGGAATTGAATGTGCAACCTGAGCATGTGCATCTGGTGGTGATAATTCCACCGAAATATGCGGTATCGGAGTTCAAGGGATACCTGAAAGGCAAGATGGCATTGCGACTATTCCAACAGTACGAGAGTCTGGGGCGACGATATTGGGGGCGTCATCTATGGGCGAGAGGTTACTGTGTGAGTACAATAGGATTGGACGAAGAGAAGATACGCGAATACGTACAATGGCAAGAGAAGCAGGAAAAGCAAGCTGAAATTGTGCAAGGTAAGTTGTTCGATTAACAACCAAAGTAAGAGTGCGCCTTCCAGGCGCAATGTTCTAAGGCCACCGCCTTTGGCGGTGGTAGTTTACTTTCAGACATGGAACCTCCACGAATGCCCGGGATTCAACACCGCTGAGCTCGATCATCTGACCTCTCGCAAAAGAGTCGCGCTTATGCTGAGGTCGTCATGAAAAATGGCAATTAAATTGACGCGGGGAACATCGATCCGGTCGTTGGTCATGGTTGGGCATCTCCCGTTCAGAGCCAGAGCTTCTGCTGCTAAGTATCCCAAAACAAATTATCCGGATTTCAACGATCCATCATCCGGTTGGTTCAGGCCAGAATACCAGCCATAAATCCATCATACAACGAACTCCTCTCGGCCGCATCCATCGGCCGGGGAGGGTTTGCCTCCGCCACTTGGGGGGTGGGGAGGCATCGGGCCTGTGGCCCGATGCCGGCAGCCAGTTGGATCTGCTCTTGAAGACGTGCATATGCCATCCTAAGGAGTGTTTCCGCAGATTCTGGCGCTCCAGACATCAGCATTGTCATCGTCTGTAACTGGGCTTCGGCGCGCTGTCGGATTTGTTCCAACTGCTGTATTGCTTGAGGGTCGCCCAGGCCAGCGGTCAGGATGATTTGACCGCTGGCATTTTCCATAAAGTATTTGTGACATTATGAACAATACAATATGACGAAGCACACTATATGTGCTATTCTTCACAAGAGTATTATGTTATATATCGAATATTCGAATATCCGGATAAGGTCATATGATAACTTCAACCCTCACCCAGGAAATCACCCATCTCCACGCAGACCTGTGCTCTGCTCTGGCAGATCCAACCCGGCTGCTCTTGCTGTATGCCCTTTCAGACCAGCCGCGCAATGTCACTGAATTGACACAGGATCTGAATGTCCCCCAATCAAACGTATCGCGTCACCTGAAAGTGTTACGGGATAGCGGCCTGGTAAAGACCACCCGTCATGGACCTACCGTCCAATATGAGCTTATGGACCACCGCGTCATTGAAGCTCTGGATCTCCTGCGCAGCATCCTGCGCGACCGCATCCAGCACCGCGCCAGCCTGATCGTCGATAGCGAATAAGAGTTCTTTCCCATGCAACAAGGAGAAGAGATGAAAAAAACCAAGCCCTTATGGATCGTTGGTGCACTTGGCATCTTTATGATCATCCTGGTGCCGGTTGTTTTTTTCTTGCCGCGCGTTGCCGCAGGCAAGGATGATCCCCAGGCTGGCGTGCCCGTACACCCTGTCCACACCAGCCACGCTGACATCGTACAGGGGCCGTTCGCGACCCCGCAAGAGGTGACCGCCGCCTGCCTGAAGTGCCACCCGGATGCAGCCAGCCAGGTGATGAACACCGCCCACTTCCAATGGGTCGGCCAGGCGGAGACCGTTCCCGGCCACGACGGCCTGGTGGAAGCCATCGGCAAGAGGAATTTGATCAACAATTTCTGCATCGGCATCCAGGGCAACTGGAATAAGTGCACCACCTGTCACGCCGGCTACGGCTGGTCGGATGCCAGTTTTGATTTTAACAACCCGAATAACGTGGACTGCCTGATCTGCCATGCCGACATGGCGCTCTATGCCAAGGGCGACAACGGCAATCCGGCGGATGGCGTTGACCTGGTGGCCGCAGCTCAAAGTGTGCGCGCCCCTACCCGTGAGAACTGCGGCTATTGCCACTTCAACGGCGGGGGCGGTAACGGCGTCAAGCACGGCGACCTGGATTCCAGCCTGATCTACCCGGTGGCCAACCTGGATGTGCACATGGGGGAACTGAATTTCCAGTGCACAGACTGCCACCGCACCACCGACCATCAGATCGCCGGCCGTTCCATCTCCGTCAGTGTGGACAGCGCCAACCAGGTCAGCTGCACCGACTGCCACAGCAGCACCCCTCACCAGGATGAGCGCATCAACGCCCACACCCAGTCGGTCGCCTGCCAGACCTGCCACATCCCGGCCATGGCCCTGAAGGATCCCACCAAGATGGTCTGGGACTGGTCCACTGCCGGGCAGAATCTTCCGGAGGACCATTACACCTACCTCAAGATAAAAGGTAGTTTCATCTATGAGAAGAACGTCCAGCCGACCTACCTCTGGTACAACGAAACTATTTCTTACCGCTATCTCCTGGGCGACAAGATCGACCCCTCCAAACCGGTGGTCATGAATCCGCCGGCCGGCAGCCTCGACGATCCCACTGCCAAGATCTTCCCCTTCAAACTGCACGTTGCCAAACAGCCATACGATACCGTCAATAATTATCTTCTCCAGCCGCTGACCGCCGGTCAGGGCGGTTTCTGGACATCCTTCGACTGGAACTCCGCCCTGCAGCTGGGGTCCCAGTTCACCGGCATTCCGTATAGCGGTCAATACGGCTTCACCGAAACCTGGATGTACTGGCCGACCACCCACATGGTCCAGCCGGCGGAAAACTCCCTCCAGTGCAACGATTGCCATGGCAGCAACGGCCGCATGGACTGGCTGGCGCTTGGCTATCCCGGCGACCCGATGGTCTGGGGAGGCCGCTTCCAGCGGCGGTAGGAGGGAGCACACATGAAAAACAAGATGCATCTCAACGCACGTACTAAGAACTTATCCGAAAATTATGCTCCAGGCGGCGTCCGCGCCGCCGGGGACGGCGGCAAGAGCAATTTTAGGATAGATTCTAAATGGATCACCGCCGGGATCCTGCTGCTGGTGGTTGCCCTGGCCGGGGTTGGGATACGCCTCGCCGCGGCTCGTGGCGCCCAGGTCCCGCAGGCGCAGGTCTCGCCGCTGCATCCCGCCTTTGCCTTTCTCGACCCAAGCGGGGCGAACGTCCTCACCAGCAATACCCCCATCTCCACGATGAAGACTTGCGGCCAGTGCCACGATACCAATTTCATCGCCAGCCACAGCTTCCACTCGGACCTTGGTCTGTCAGACATCCAGGCGGGCAAGGCCAGCACCGGCCTCTTTGGCCAGTGGGACCCGCTGACCTACCGCTATCTTTCCCAGCCAGGTGATACCCGCCTCGATCTGAGCACCGCCGGCTGGATCATGTACAACGCCAGTCGCTTCGCCGGCGGCGGCCCGGGCATCACTTCCCGCAGCGGGCAGCCTTTGACCAGCCTGGTCGCCAGCGCGAATAACCCTGAAACGTCAGTGCTCGATACAGCCACAGGCCAGGCAGTCGCCTGGGGCTGGAATCAGTCCGGCACGCTCGAAATGGACTGCTTCCTGTGCCACTTCCCCGTCCCCGACAACCAGGCCCGCATCATGACCATCCAGTCCGGGCAGTTTGCCTGGGCCAACACCGCCACCCTGCAGGGCACCGGCATTGTCACGAAATCCACCGACGGCTGGACCTGGAACGCGGACGCCTTCGACGCCAACGGCCTGCTCCTGCAGGCTTATGTCACCGTCCAGGACCCCACCAACGACAACTGCGCCCAGTGCCATGGGCTGGTCCACATGGACACCAAGAATCCGCTGACGCTGCCGGCCTGCACCGACACCTCCTACCAGCAGACGGCCTCCACTGGCCAGGTCATCTCGCCGCAAAAGATCTCCGAGTCGGGCGTCAACCTGACCGACAAAGAAAGCCTCACCCGCTCCTGGGACATCCATGCCGAGCGCGGGCTGCAGTGCGTGGACTGCCACTTCTCGCTGAACAACCCGATCTACTACCAGGAGAACGCCGCCCTGCGCCCGGCAAGCCTGCTCTTCGACCCGCGCCGCATCGACCTGGGTGAGTACTTAAAATTCCCGGACCACAACCTCGCCCGCGGCCAGAGCGCCCAGTACAATATTGCCCCCGAACTCAAGGGCACCATGCGCCGCTGCGAGTCCTGCCACGACGCCAACAAGATCCACGCCAGCTGGCTGCCCTATGTGGAGCGCCACATGAGCGTCGTGGCCTGCGAAACCTGTCACGTCCCGCAACTATATGCCCCGGCCATCCGATCCTACGACTGGACAGTGGTCACACTGGACGGTCAGGCGGCGGCCACCTGCCGCGGCACGGAAGGCACCGGGGCACAGGCCACCGACCTGGTCAACGGGTACCAGCCGGTGCTGATGCCGCGCACCAACATCGACGGCGGAACGGCGCTGGCCCCCTATAACCTGATCACCACCTGGTACTGGGCTTACGACGACAACGGCCAGACCCTCCCGGTGCGCCTGGCGGACCTCGAAACTGCTTTTCTCGCCAACGGCAATTACGCCCCGGAGATCCTGGCTGCTTTCGACCAGAACTCGGACGGCGTCGTCGACTCGAGCGAACTGGTGATCGACTCGGACGCCAAACTGAATGCGGTCACCGGGCGGCTCTCGGCCCTGGGCCTGAATAACCCGCACATCCTCGGGCTGGTGCAGCCCTACAGCATCAACCACGACGTGGCTGGCAAGGGCTGGGCCATCCGG
Source organism: Anaerolineales bacterium (assembly GCA_017882065.1). GTDB lineage: Bacteria > Chloroflexota > Anaerolineae > Anaerolineales > Villigracilaceae > UBA877. The sequence continues at coordinate 20,988 of JADGQD010000007.1, forward strand.
GACTGCCAGACCTGCCATGCCACCAATTCGCGCCTCACCCAGCCCATCAAGCTGGCCTCCTCCTTCCCGGCCGATGTGATGCCCACCTTCGCCGCCGATACCAACGTCAGCGCTGACGGGCAGATCTATGTCAAGGGTGGCGCCCTGTACTACCAGCCCGCTACCGCGGCGGAAGGCCGCTACGTGTTCGGCCACAGCCGGGTCGCCTGGGTGGACTGGCTAGGCGGTCTGTTCTTCCTCGGCGTGTTGGCGGCCGTGGCCGGGCACAGCGGTTTGCGCATGGTCTCGTCTCTCCGGCGGCCAACGCTTGAAACCAAACAAAAGAAAGTTTATCTATATCAAGCCTATGAGCGGTTCTGGCACTGGCTGCAGACCGCCGTCATCCTGCTGCTGCTCATTACCGGGCTGATCATCCACCGCCCCGATCTCTTCACCGTTTTCTCCTTCCAGGGCGTGGTGAGCATGCACAATGTCCTGTGGGTCATTCTGGGAATCAACGCCGCCCTCTCGCTGTTCTACCATCTCGCCAGCGGACAGATCAAGCAATTCATCCCGCGCCCCTACGGTTTCTTCGACGATGCCATCGTACAGACCAGGTATTACCTGCGCGGCATCTTCAAACACGAACCGCATCCATTCGAGAAAACGCCCGAGAAAAAAATGAACCCGCTCCAGCAGGTCACATACATTGCCATCTTGAATGTGCTGCTGCCACTCCAGGGTCTCACCGGCATCCTGATGTGGGGTATGCAGAAGTGGCCGGCGCTGGCGGGCAAGTTGGGCGGGCTGCCGTTCCTGGCCCCGTTCCACACCCTGATCGCCTGGCTGTTCGCGGCCTTCATAGTCGGACACGTCTACCTGACCACCACCGGTGGCCCCAGGCCTTTGGACAGCATCAAGGCCATGGTGACCGGCTGGGAAGAAGTCGAAACGCACGAAGTGGCGCAGAAAGATAAAACTGTGCCGGAAAAGGAGAATAAATAATGGCTACCGTTGCTCCTGCAAATGAAACGACTGCCAAGGCCCGCAAGGGACTGTTCAACCGCCCCGAAAAACCGTACATCCATCCCTACCTGGGCGGGGCGCTGCTCGGCCTGGTGCTGTTCCTGGCCTTCCTGCTCACCCGCAATGGCCTGGGCGCCTCGGGCGGCCTGAACCGCTATGTGGCGGCCCTCGAGGACCTGATCGTCCCCGGGCACGTGGACCAGACCCCCTACCTGCTGAAGATGGCCGGCGGGAACCTGAACCCGCTGGACGACTGGAGCGTGCCGGTGGTGACCGGTGCCATCCTGGGCGGGTTCGTGGCCGGTTTCCTCAACGGCCGGCTCAAGGTCCAGATCAACAAGGGACCGAATATCTCGAACCGCACCCGCCTCATCATGGCCTTCGTCGGCGGCGTGATCTTTGCCTACGGGGCGCGCATGGCGCGCGGCTGCACCTCCGGTCAGGCGCTCTCCGGCGGCGCGACGCTGTCGGCTGGGTCGTGGGCGCTGATGATGTGCATCTTCGGCGGCGCCTATGCCCTGGCGTATTTCCTGCGGAAGTTCTGGAACTAAAGGAGCCCGACATGTTCCCAACACTCTTCCCCCTGAACGCCTTCCTGCTGCCGCTCTCGCAAAACCCCTGGACATACGTGGTCTTCGGACTGATTGGTTTCGGTTTCGGCTTTGTTCTCGAGATCTCAGGTTTCGGGAATTCGAAGATACTGGCGGCCCAGTTCTACTTCAAGAACCTGACCGTGCTCAAGGTCATGTTCGGCGCCATCGTCACCGCCATGGTGCTGATCTTCCTGTCCTCCGCCATCGGCATCCTGGACTTCAACCTGGTCTACGTCCCCGAGACGCACCTGTGGCCCGGGTTGCTGGGCGGCGTCATCATGGGCGTGGGCTTCATCGTTGGCGGGTTCTGCCCCGGTACGGCCCTGGTCTCGGCCTCCACCTTCAAGGTGGACGGGATCGTCTTTAGCCTGGGCGCCGCCGTCGGCGTGTGGGCCTTCGGCGAGACAGTCCAGCCCGTCTGGAACTGGTGGAATAACAGCGGCTACTACGGCCGCCTGACCCTGATGGACGTCTTCCACCTGCCGACCGGCGTGGTCGTCCTGCTGGTGGTGCTGATGGCGCTGTTCATGTTCTGGGGCGGCGAGAAACTGGAAGCCAAATTCGGCAAAAAGGACCTCACCAAAGAACCGAAACTGCGTTACTTCGGTGCGGCCTCCCTGGTGCTGGTGGCCCTCGTCGTCCTGGCGCTCGGCCAGCCGACGGTCACCCAGAAATGGGCCGCAGTCGAAGCGCAGAAGGCACCGCT
>JADGQD010000222.1 GCA_017882065.1 Anaerolineales bacterium
TTTCTTTTTCAAGTCGTTCAGGTCACGCGTGAAGATGTCGCCTTCGCCAAGTTCGGTCTGGATCTGTTTCATTTGCTCACGCAGGTAAAACTCGCGCTGACTCTTATCCACCTCATCCTGAACACGGCTGTGGATTTCATCTTCCAATTCGAGCACGTCCAGTTCCTGGGCCAGCAATTTGTTGATCAGTTGGAGACGCTGGCGCGGGTCCTTCATAAAAAGCAGTTGCTGGCGCTCGTTCAGGTTAATGGAGACTGCCGTGGCGATCATATCCGCCAGCCAGCCCGGCTCGGAGATGTTCATGGCGAAGAGATGGGCTTCTTCGGGGATGGATCGATCGAGTTGGACGCAGCGGTCGAACAGGTCCAGGGCGTTGCGCATCAGCGCCTGGGTGGTTTTGTCGGCAGTGGTCGGTTCGTCTATTACCCGCACCCGCACCTTGAGCACCGGCGTCAGGTGGGTAAACTCCACCACCTCCACCCGCCGCCGTCCCTGCACCAGCGCCGAGGACGAGCCATCCGGCATCGACAGCAGCCGTCCGACGGCCATTTCTACACCGATGGGCAGAAAATCCTGCGCCCCGGGGTCTTCCACATTCGAGTCGCGCTGGGTCAAGCCAATGATGGTCCGGTCGCGCTCGTGGGCTTCCTGGATTGCGAGCAGGCTGGCCTCGCGCGCCACAAAAACCGGCGTGACCATGTGCGGAAAAACGACGATGTCCCGCAGAGGCAGAACCAGCGCTTCGATACAGCCATCCTCATCCAGCGCGGCATTGGAGACGCGGTAAAGTTCGTCGGTGCGCTGCGAGAGCGCCACGTTGAAGGCATCTTCTTCCTGAAAAGACCAGTCGTTTTGATTCATAACATCCTCGCGTAGTAACGACTTAAGTCGTTACTACGGTTTATGTAATTTTTCCCAGGCAGTTTTTACTTCAGCAGTGACGAACATACTGCCTGCCGATAAGACGATTTCTCCGCCGCCCGCTGCCAGGTCCAGCGCCCGGGCCAGGGCCACCTCCACGGAGGCAGCCGCTTCCGCCCGGATCCCGAGCCTGTTCGCCGTTTCGACGATTTTCTCCGGGTCGATGGCGCGCGGGTGGACGGCTTTGGTGGCAAGGACGAGTTTCAGCCGCCCTTTCAGCTCAGCCAGCATCCCAGCCACATCCTTGTCTTCGGACGAGCCAAAAATCAGGATTATCGGTAGACCGGGAAAGTAATCTTCCAGGGTCTGGGCCAGTTTTTCGAACGAATCCTGGTTATGGGCTGAGTCCAGGATGACCGGCGGCTCGTGTGGTAGTCCCGGTTCCAGCGGGGTTGTCCCGGTTCTCGCGAGGTAGTCCCGGTTCCCGCACGGGGGACGGGGCACGGGGCGGCGCACAATCTCGAACCGGCACGGCCATATTACTTCGGTAAAACCTATACGTATGGCCTTATCGCTGACTTTAAGCCCGCTGGCTTTGAGCGCGGCATACGCCGTCGCCGCGTTGACAACCTGGTGTTGCCCCAACAAAGGGACGCGAAGTATAACCGATTCCTGATTGTTTTCCCCTTCCTGCTTTCTGCCTCCTGCCTTCTGCTTCCTGCTTACTGAAAGCGTCTGTCCATCCAATGAATGTTCACCGGCTGTAAACAGCACGTCCCGCCCGACGAGTGTAAAGGGGGCATGGCGTTCTTTTGCCACCCGTTCCAGCACTACCCGCGCCTCATCCTTTTGCGGCGAAGAAACGACCGGGATGCCGGGTTTGATGATGCCGGCCTTTTCACCAGCGATCAGCGTCAATGTATTTCCGAGCACCGCCATATGATCGTACGATAGCGCGGTGATGACCGATACGCGCGGCGTGACGACGTTGGTCGCATCCAACCGCCCGCCCAGCCCCACTTCGATGACCGCCGCCTCCACGTCTTGTTGGGCAAAATAGAGAAAGCCGAGGGCGGTGGTAATTTCGAAAGTGGTCAACAGTGGGACAGCCGCCACATGCGGCTTGACTTGCTCGACCAGTTCGACCAGTTGGACATGTGAGACTGGCCGACCGTCAATTTGAATGCGTTCAACGTAATCCTGCAAATGCGGTGAGGTATATAACCCGGTCTTATATCCGGCGGCGGTCAGCGCCGAAGCCATCAGCGCGGAGGTGGAGCCTTTGCCTTTCGTCCCAGCTACGTGGAGGCTGGGATACTTCTGTTCCGGGCTGCCGAGCAAAACCATCAGCGCCCGCATCCTGTCCAGGTTGAAATCGGCCTTGGCGAGTTCGGAGGATTTTTTCAGGCTATAATCTACAAAAGAGTAGAGGTAATCGAGAGCCTGGTTATAGGCAAGTTCGTTGTCCATCGCGAAGTATTGTATATCGTAATGCGTGATTCGTAAATCGTAATCCGTGAAATGATTGGCCTTCTCACCCTCCATCTTCGCCTCCCCTGCTGCGCCTCGCTCAAAGAAAAGCGCGGACGGCTCAAGCCCCTGCTGGCGCGTCTGCACCGCCAGTTCAACGTCTCCGCCGCTGAGATGGACTTGCAGGATAAATGGCAGGAA
>JADGQD010000080.1 GCA_017882065.1 Anaerolineales bacterium
GGGGAAGACGGGACTTGAACCCGTACGCCTTGCGGCACAAAATCCTAAGTCTTGCGCGTCTGCCAATTCCGCCACTTCCCCGGAACTGGAAGATTATAAACGTAAGGGGGGTGTGCGTCAATAAAAGGGGTGTTACTGTTAATCTTTTGCTTACAGGAGAAAAGGGGTGTTCTTTACGCGGTAAAGTACTGCACTATTTGCAGTATAATCGCCGCATTCGTTTTTTCTATGGAGACTTCATTGAGCCGCATCTTCAACCCTGATAGCGCTGGAAAAGAACGTGCCCGTCTTACCAAAGCCATTGTGCTGGCTGTACGTGGGCTGGCGCAGCAAACCGGACCCGGAACCGAATCCCGCGATTTGGCTGCGTTCATTGCCATGGCTCTCGCCATCGTTGCCGAGACGATAGATGTATCAGTGGCCGCCTGGGAAAAACGCGGCTACTGGGTCAAAGCCGACAGGTTCCGCATGGACTGGGCCTGGGCCGGGCACTTAGCCGAAAAAATGCGACGTGCTGTGCAGATTGACGATTGGGGTGCGGTAGCCGAGGTAGCTGCGCTGACTGCCCAAAAGCTGTACAAGATTACCGTCCCGGTCGGGAATCATCTCGGCAAGCCATGGGTGGGGGCATGGGAGGAATTGAAGAAACGCTAACACAGCCCCGGTGTCAAGCACCGGGGCTGTTCTCATAGTTCAAATCCATTACGGCGTGGTGTACGTTACGATCAGGTTGGGATTTGTGAATGTAATCCTATCCTTGATGGCGTCACCATTCGACCCCGAGAATTGCAGGCGTAACTGGAGCCGTGATGTACCCAGTTTAGATTGCAGGTTAGTCTTGAGTTCGGGGGAGGATTCAATGGTGTTAAGGGCCTCAGCTGAGCTCCAATCAGCGATCTTCCCAGGAGGAAAACCGACAACGAAGTCGCCAGGCTCAAGCGTGAGACCATAATCTGTGGCATATGCATGCAAGACGCCCAGACCCCCAAACGGATTTCCCGTTATTGTGTAGGCTGTGAAGTCAAACTTAACTTCGTTGATGGTGGCATTGGTCGGGATACCGGTAATATCGTAACTTAAGAAAGCCTCGCACGAGCGGGAAATATCTGCGTTCGACTCGCCGGCTGTATAGTCTGGCCACGGCCCCGCATCCGAACGTATTGTTCCGCTCTCGCCAACTTTTGGCACGAGCGTGACGGAGGTCGTTGCGACCACAACGATCTTCACGATGAAAGTACCACCTGAAGGTGTGATGCCAAAGACTACCCCGCCCGGGTCACGCAGGCGCCAGTAACCGGTGTACGTTCCGGTAGCGGCTGGCGTTTTCAAGTTGACAGTCAGGTCAACCCACTGCCTTGGGTTGACTACGCCAGTCGTCAACTGCTGAGTGTAGCCGGCAGTGACACCTAGCCCATCGCCGTGGTCAAAGATGAGCAGGTAACTAGAATTCCAAGAACAGGTACCCACGTTGCGGATGCGCCAGGTTTTGGAAAAAACCTGGTTGGGAGTCATCTTCGTGTTATCCGGGACGGTCACATCAATGCTGGCCGGATCCCATGTTGCCAGATTGCAGGGGATGGGTGTATTGGTCGGAGTATTGACCGCAGTATTAGTTGGGTTGGGAGAATTGGTCGGGATGGGAGTAAATGTTGACGTAGGTACATTAGGCACAGTTGAGGTTGGCGATGCGAGTAAAGCCACCCGTGTTAACTCAGCCGCAACTGTCTGAGCGGCCTGGGTAAAAATCGCGTCTGGAGATTCCTGAGTCGCCGTACCACCATTGCCGGGAAGGTTGCATGCTGCAGCCAGCAGTGCGAGCAAAACAAGAGCAATAAGTGATTTCTTCATTGGGTCTCTCCTTCTTACAGATAGTTTAATAAATTAGACAGATATAGTCAATGGGTAAGACGCCATGGGTAAGACGCCTTATCCCCCGAGTAAGTTCCTGGATAATTAAAACAGTGAAGGCTGGTAGGCTGCCTGTCGCCCGTCTAGTAGCAGGAATGGGGCAGCCCTTTCAGTCAGAATACCCAACTTTCTCAGGGATATCACATCCCTGATTTTGGTCTGGAGGCGCACCAGCAGGATGGTATCTGCGCCCTTCGGCCCAATTCCAGGGACGCGTAACAACATATGACGGTCGGCGCAATTGATCTCTATCGGCTGCTCCGCCAAATTCCGCTGCGCCCAGGCTAGTTTCGGGTCGCTCTGGACCGGGAGCCTGCCGTCCGCTTCGAAGGGCAGTTCCTCCAACTCGAACCCGTAATCGCGCAACAAAAACGAAGCCTGGTACAAGCGATGCTCGCGAATGGGAGGGGTGGGAGCCTGGTTTTCCAATGGAGTGTCAGGAATAGGTTGGAAACGTGAATAATAAGCGCGCTTCAATCCGAGATGGCTGTAAAGATATTGCGTAGCAGTCAACAGTTCGAGGTCCGATTCGCCTGCGCCGCCTGCTACGAACTGGGTCACAGACGAGGGCCAGCGTCCCTGCCAGCCGCGATAAGACGGTTGAGTCCGGCGGATTTCGTTCATCCACTTTAACGGTTGGAGCAATTCTTCGATGAATTGTTTGTGGGGGGCCAGGCGGGCCAATCGTTCGGTGTTGGGCGCTTCCAGATTGACCGACACTCGGTCAGCTAGTTGCATGGCGCGTTCAACCTGGGCGTGTTCAGCGCCGGGCATCACCTTGAGATGGATGTAGCCACGGAAGCCCAATTTGTGGCGCAAAATTTCGGCGGTATCGAGTAGTTTATCTTGCGTGCGGATTCCACCTCCGGTGACACCTGAGCTGAGAAAGATTCCCTCGGTAATGCCTTTCTGGGTCAACATAACAAACAGACGGGCAAACTCTTCCGGTTGGAAAGTAGCACGCCGGAAATCCCGCCCAGCACGGAAGGGACAGTAAAAGCAGTCTCGTTCGCAAACCGATGTGAGCAGGGTTTTGAGAAGTTTGATTTTTTGGCCGTTGGGGAGTATCGCTGGATGGACGAAAACTGCATCCGGGCAGTTCTCGGTTTTATCCAGATAAGGTGTACCGGTCGGGGTACGTTCCTCGGCTGGCTCGAAAGACATCTGCTCGCTGAGCGCCTTCAGACGGACAATTGCATCCATACCCTTATTATAGAACAGATATTCTAAATGTCAAGGATAACTGTTAGTGCGAGGCGGAAGTTGTCAATGCAAAGGCTGTCTTCGAGCATCTACCTTTGATGGTAGATGGCACGTTCAGCGTTGACTTGCAGGCGAGGAGTCCAGAAATGATCGTGGATGGAAATCTGGCGGAAGGAGAGTTCATTCATGCGTTGATTATAACTCTCGCGGCCATTCCCGCCTTCATGGAACTTTCTCTCCAGTAGAGAGACAACCCGGAGAGGTGGGGGAGACTGTAAAGGGAGAAGGATGAAGAATAACAAAAAGATAAAATAAATTGAAGAGGAATTTTCGTCTTTCCAAATTTCGCCTTTAGCCTTTACAAGTGGGGGGCTTGACAGCGGGATGATTTGGATATAAAATATTAATGGTTTCGATAAGTTATATTATCAATAACATTAGGAACCCCATATGAAAAGCCCTACAATCGCCCAAACCATCGTAAAATACTTGGATACCGTCAGAATGGCTCGCAGCGTGAATACAGGCCGCGCCTACGCCAATGGGATGCGCGTGTTCACTGCTGTGCTGAAAGAAAACCATCTCGACCCGGAACGCTCATTCGTATCCGTGCTGACGGAAGATGCCGCCTCCTGGATGGCTGATGCGCTCAAGGATTTCTCTCCAGCCACCGAGCAACTCTACCTGGCCGCCACCGTCCGCTTATATGAATACCTTGCGGCGGAAAGACTCGCCGAGATCAACCTGCCCCGCCTGCGGCTCCTCTTGCGCCAGCGCACCAGGCGTCCCGGTCAACGTTTACCCCAGTTCCCGCGTGACGATATCGAGCGTGTACTTGATTATGTGATTAATATCACAATACAGTTGTCTGACAACCCGGAAGTATGCTTACGCGCATTAAGAGACCGCGCCTTCCTGCTGACCCTGGCGGATACGGGATTGCGCGTCCACGAGGCTTGCAACCTGCGCCGAGGCGACATTGACTGGAACGAAGGACGCGCCATCATCATCGGTAAAGGCAACAAGCAAGCCGTTGTTCGTTTCTCGACCCGCAGCCTGGGTGCGCTAAAGGATTATCTCTCCACTCGAGCAGTTCTCGATGGCAGCTCCGGACGTCCCCTCCCCTCCCTACCCCTCTTCGCACGTCACGACAAGGGCGCCGGTAAGAAGATCAAGCCTATCACGACAACCACGGGACGAAACATTGTCAGTGAACGCGTCCGCCAGGCGCTCGGTGACCAGGCCGAGGGTCGCATTACACCCCACTCATTTCGTCATTATTTCGTGACCACCGTTTTGCGCGCTTCGGGCAATCTCAAACTGGCACAGGAACTTGCCCGGCATGTCAGCATTCAGGTCACGCAGCGCTATGCGCATCTCTCTGATGATGAACTCGACCGGGGATACCACGAAATATTCGAGGGTTGAGCCATACCTCAGTGTCCTTAATATAAAGCTACCGACCAACAGGTTCGAGCCGGAAAGAATCCTTCCGGCAGCCAGCGCTTCGTATGCAAGGCCTGCGTAAAGAAGTACGCCCCTCCCCCCACCCCATCCGGGTGACCGTAGGAGACAAAAAGGCAAGTCATCCTAATGTGGCCTCGAAGGCCAGAGCTTTCGCAGCGTGGCCGTAAATTAGGCTCAAATCCAAAAATGGTTGTCAATTGGATTAATGAATACGCGGCCACAGCACTTTGTCCGGGGTTTCATAATTTTCCGGGAGAAGGATACCTTCATGGGGATACGCTTTGATTGTAAATGTAATCTTTCCCGAATCCCCCGGGCGGGTTATGTGTCCCAAGAGGACATTGCCCCATCATCTTTGTCATTCTGCCCGTAATACTTCCGCACAATTCAGGATAAATATCACTTGTATTAGATTGTGCTAAACTGCACAATCTAAAGTGATTGTTCTTTAACTTCTGAGGAGGTAGCCGAGGTGTCCGGTTCGTCATTGCCCAGAGGAATGGAGGCGTCCCTATGACGTCCTCCACAAACGCGCCGACACAGGTTCAACCGCGCGTGGGCGTTTATGTTTGTCACTGCGGAACGAACATTGCCGGCATTGTGGATGTGGAAGCGGTCACGCAGTTTGCCGCATCCCTGTCGGATGTGGTTGTTGCCCGCCATTATTCGTACATGTGCTCGGATCCCGGTCAGGCTCTCATCGCAGAAGACATCCGCAAGGAGGGGCTGAATCGAGTCATCGTCGCCTCGTGTACGCCTAACATGCACGAGGGCACCTTCCGTAAAGCCTGCGCTGAGGCGGGACTCAACCCCTTCTTGTTCCAGATGACCAACATCCGTGAGCACTGCTCGTGGGTCACCGACGACTCGACCGCAGCGACCGAAAAAGCCAAGGCGCTGGTGGCGGCTGCCGTTCGGCGCGTCAGGTGGCAGGTACCGCTCGAGATGCGTCGGGTGGCAGTGAAACAATCCGCCCTGGTAGTCGGCGGCGGGATCGCTGGCATCGAGGCGGCTCTGCGCCTGGCCGACTCAGGCAAGCACGTTTATCTCGTCGAGCGTGAGCCATCCATCGGCGGGCACATGGCCCGTCTATACAAGACCTTTCCAACGCTCGACTGTGCGGCCTGAATACTTACACCCAAAATGGTGTCCGTGGGACGCCACCCCAACATCACTCTCCTGAGTTACAGCGAGGTTGAGAAAGTCGCCGGATACGTGGGTAATTTTACCGTGACTGTGCGCCGCAAGCCGCGCTATGTGAACGAGGAGTTGTGCACTGGCTGCGGGACCTGCATCGAGAAATGCCCTTGGAAGAAGATCCCGTCAGAATTTGATCTCGGGCTGGGGACCCGCGCGGCGATCTTTTATCCCTTCCCCCAAGCGGTGCCGCGCATCCCGGTCATTGATACGGTCAACTGTGCCTTCTTTAAGAACGGGAAATGCGGAGCCTGTAAAAAATTCTGTCCACGTGAAGCGATTGATTTCGAGCAGAAGGAAGCGCTGCTGGAACTCGAAATCGGGACCATTATCCTGGCCACCGGCTTCCGTGATTTTGACCCGCGCCAGTCGCCGAATTACGGCTATGGCGTTCTGCCGAACGTCGTGACCGGCATGGAGATGGAGCGGTTGATCAACTCCGGCGGGCCGACAAGCGGAAAGGTGCTGCTCAAGAACGGAGAGAAACCGCAGAAGATCGCCATCCTGCACTGCGTTGGCAGCCGCGGCAAGGAGCACGAGTACTGCTCGCGAGTCTGCTGCATGTACTCGCTCAAACTGGCGACGCTCATCCGGGAGTACGTGGAGGCCGAGGTGGTCGAGTTCTACCGGGATATGCGCGCCTTTGGAAAGGATTACGAAGGATTTTTCCACCGTACCGAAGGCCACGGCGTGCAGTTCGTCCGCTTCGACGGGGAGATCCGCGTCGATCAGCGCGACGGAGGTTTGGCCGTCTTGGCGACCGACGTCTACACCGGAGAGTCGGTCGAGACGTTGGTGGATATGGTGGTGCTAGCCACAGGAGCGGAGCCTCAGGCCGACCAGCACGAGGTCGGGGCATTGTTCGGTGTCAGCCGCAGCCCGGACGGATTCTTCCTCGAGAAGCACCCGAAACTGGCCCCGGTCGAGACGACCACCGACGGCGTCTTCCTGGCAGGTGCCTGCCAGGGCCCCAAGGATATCCCCGACAGCGTGGCCCAGGGTGGTGCGGCGGCTGCGGCGGCGCTCGACCTGCTCGACCACGGCTCGGTGGACCTGGAGCCGTTCACGGCCTACGTCGTGGCCGAGAGATGCGGTTCCTGCCGCACCTGTGAGGGGTTGTGCCCCTACGGCGCGGTCTCGATGGTGGAATGGAACGGTAAACTGGTGGCGCAGGTCAACGAGGTGCTGTGCAAGGGCTGCGGGGCCTGCGCGGCAGCCTGCCCGGCCGGCGCGGCAACGCAGAACGGTTTTACCAATGAACAGGTATTGGCAGAAATTGAAGGTATTTTGGGTTTGGTGGGGGCGAGGCATACCTCGCCCGTACAGGAGATGGCATGAATCTTTCCAAAATCAAAACCGGCGTCTATGTCTGTCACTGCGGGACGAACATCGCCGCTACGGTGGATGTGGCTGCGGTGGCCGAGTTCGCCCGCGGCCTGGAGGGAGTAGTACTTGCGCGCGATTACACATACATGTGTTCGGACCCCGGCCAGGACCTGATCAAACAGGATATCACCGAACACGGCCTGAATCGGGTGGTGGTGGCCTCCTGCACGCCACTGATGCACGAACCAACCTTCCGGCGGGCGTGCGCCGAGGGCGGGCTGAACCCGTTCTTTTTTCAGATGGCCAACATCCGCGAACACTGCTCCTGGGTGGTCAGTGACCGGGCTCAGGCCACGACCAAAGCCAGGGCGCTGGTGGCTGCGGCGGTGGAGCGCGTGCGCCTTCACCACCCGCTGGACATGCGCCAGGTCCAGATGACGCCCGCCACGCTGGTGGTCGGCGGCGGTATCGCTGGCATCGAAGCGGCCCTCAAACTGGCAAACGCGGACAAGCAGGTCTATCTGGTCGAGCGGGAATCGTCCATCGGCGGGCACATGGCCCAGTTGTACAAGACCTTCCCAACCCTCGACTGTGCAGCCTGAATACTCACACCGAAAATGGTGTCCGTGGGACGCCATCCCAACATCAAACTCCTGGCCTACAGCGAGATCGAGTCGGTCTCCGGGTATGTTGGTAGTTACCAGGTGCGGGTGCGCCGCAAGCCGCGTTATGTGGACGAGTCCAAGTGCACGGGTTGTGGCAACTGCGCATCGGTCTGCCCGATCGAGGTCAGCAACGAGTTCGATCACGGCCTGAGCACGCGCAAGGCGGCCTACCGCTTCTCGGCCCAAGCTGTCCCGGGCGCATTTGCCATCGATAAGAAAGGCATAGCCCCCTGCCGTGCCGCCTGTCCCACCGACCAGCGCGCTCAGGGTTATATCGCCCTGGTCAAGCAGAAGCGCTACGCAGATGCCTACTGGGCCATCCGGCGCGAGCATCCGTTCCCTTCCGTGTGCGGTCGTGTGTGTAACCGCAACTGCGAGGCAGCCTGTTCGCGGGGCAAGGTGGACGAGCCAGTCAACGTGATGGGCATCAAGCGTTTCGTGGCGGACTGGGCCTACCAACACCGCGACGAACTCCCGAACATGCGCGACAAGTCTATCGTCGGGACGCCCTTCCAGCACGAACCAAAAACGACCGGGAAACGGGTGGCCGTTATCGGGGCCGGCCCAGCCGGTTTGACCGTCGCCCTCGACCTGGTCCGGCTCGGACACAAGGTCAAAGTCTTCGATGTCCAGCCTGTAGCGGGCGGCATGATCCGCGTCGGAATCCCGCCCCACCGCCTTCCTTACGAGATGCTCGACTGGGAAGTCCAGCAGATCCTGGACGAAGGCGTGGAATT
>JADGQD010000081.1 GCA_017882065.1 Anaerolineales bacterium
GTGCTGGATGGCATAGGCCCCGGCCTTGTCGAGCGGGTCGCCGGTGGCGACATAGGTATCAATCTCTTCTTCGCTATAGGCCCGCATCGGCACATCTGTGACGCACAGGTCCGTGCCCAGGTTCCCGTCGGACATCCTCATGACAGCGATACCGGTCTGGACCTGGTGTGTGCGGCTGCGTAACCGCCGGAGCATTTCCACCGCCTCGGCCATATCCTTTGGCTTACCGAGGATTGCTTTCCCGTCCACCACGGCGGTGTCGGCGGCCAGGATGGTCAGGTCTTCGTGGGCGGATATCATCCCCATGTTCTTGGGGGACATCGTCCCCCTGATCTTGGGGGAGGCGGCACAGGTACGTGCCTTGCTTTCGGCCATACGCAGGACGTAGGTCCCGGGCGCTTCGCCGGGGCGCTGGCTTTCATCCACTTCGGCGGGACGGGTGTTGAATATCCAGCCGCCAAGCGCCAGCAATTCCCGCCGCCGGGGGGAATTCGATGCCAGTACCATTAATGGTTTACCCATGGGCGGGATTCTAACACACTAGCGGGTTCTTCATCCCCGTTGTAAAATGGAACTGTCTTGACCTGACAGGTTGTCGTCCCGTGCCCCGTCCCCCGTGCTAAAACCGGGACTATCACGCGGGAACCGGGGCTACTTCCCTGGAACAGGGACTACGTCGAAAATCTGTCAGGTTTTGCACAACATCAAAGTCCCGGTGTCCTGCCGGGATTGAGGAGGCCTTTTGTGTTGGAACTCATTGAACGTATCCGCCGAGATGGCAAAAACCTCGGCAACGGCATCCTGAAAGTGGACGGGTTCATCAACCACCAGGTGGACCCGGCACTGATGGACGCCTGCGGACGCGAATTGGCCCGGCGTTTTGCCAATGTCGGCGCGACCAAGGTGCTGACTGCTGAAATCTCCGGCATCGCCCCGGCCCTGACCACCGCCCAACACTTGGGCCTGCCGGTGGTCTACGCAAGGAAATCCAAGCCGATCACCATGCCGGATCAGGTCTTCCTGACCACGGCTCCCTCGCATACCAAGGGGCGGATGGTTGAATTGATCGTCTCGCCTGAATATCTGGCCGGCGGCGAAAAAATCCTCATTATTGACGATTTCCTGGCCTCCGGGGCCACCATCTGGGGCCTGGTCCGCCTGGCGCAGGTGGCCGGGGCGACTATCGTCGGCATCGGGACTCTGATCGAGAAGATTTTCGAGGGCGGGCGCGAATTGCTCAAACCGATTGGTGTGCCGATTGAGTCGCTGGTGTGCATCACCTCGATGGTGGGCGATAAGATTGTTTTTGGTGACTGTAAATAACCTTCTCTCGCCCATGCACACTTCCATTGCCATTCTCGATTTCGGTTCGCAGTACGCCCAACTGATCGCCCGCCGGGTGCGCGAGGCGCACATTTATTGCGAACTCTTCCCATGGGACGCACCTGCTGAAAAAGTGCTGGCGCTCCAGCCAAAAGGATTCATCCTCTCGGGCGGACCGGCCTCGGTCTATGCCGAGGGCGCTCCAACCCTGCCGGGCTACATCGTTGAGTCTGGTTTGCCCATCCTCGGGATTTGTTACGGGATGCAGTTATTGGTGCATACACTCGGCGGCAAGGTCAACCCGTCCGATGAGCGCGAGTACGGCCAGGCGGAAATCCAGCCGCTGGTCCCCGGCACGCTGCTGGATGTGCTGTCCAAAGTCTGGATGTCACACGGCGACCGGATCACGGAAATGCCGGAGGGGTTCATAGCGCTTGCCAAAAGTAGCAACAGTCCCATCGCGGCGATGGGCGATTTTGTGCGCAAGTATTTCGCCGTGCAATTCCATCCCGAAGTCCATCACACGCCGAACGGAGCGGAAGTCCTCAAGCACTTTGCGATGGATGTCTGTGGCTGCGCGCCGGACTGGACTCCGGCGTCCATTATCGAAGAGAGTGTCGCCAGGATTCGATCCCAGGTTGGAAAGGAACGCGTCCTGGCGGCGGTGAGCGGCGGCGTGGACTCGTCGGTCGCGGCCGCGCTGGTGCATAAAGCTATTGGCGACCAGCAGGTGGCTGTTTTCGTGGATACCGGTCTGCTTCGTCAGGGGGAGCCGGAACAGGTCGTTCGCACCTTCCGCGAGCAGATGGGCGCCGAACTGGTGACGGTGGATGCCGCCGAGGAGTTTTTCGCCGCCCTGAAAGGCGTCACCGACCCGGAGCAGAAGCGCAAGATCGTCGGCGAGAAATTTATCCGAATTTTCGAACGCGAGGCCAAGAAACTCGGCGCGCCGTCCCGTCCTGGAACCGGGACTACCACGAAGTTCCTGGTGCAGGGCACGATTTATCCGGACGTGGTCGAGTCTGCCGCGCCGGACCGGAACAAGGCCGCCAAGATCAAGTCGCACCACAATGTGGGTGGCCTGCCTGAAGATATGGAAATGTCGCTCGTCGAGCCGCTGCGCTACCTGTTCAAGGACGAGGTGCGGGCGGTGGGAGAAGCCCTGGGCCTGCCGGAAAGCATGGTCTGGCGGCAGCCGTTCCCGGGTCCGGGATTGACCGTGCGCTGCCTGGGCGAAGTGACCCCCGGGCGGGTTGCCTGTTTGCGTCTGGCGGACACCATCTTCACACAGGAGTTATCCGCCGCGGGATTGCTGGGGAAAGGAGCAGGCACCAGCCAGGCGTTCGCCGTGCTGCTTCCAGTCCGCTCGGTGGGCGTTATGGGCGATGAACGGACATACCAGGAGGTTTGCGCCATCCGGGCGGTGGTTACCGATGACTTCATGACCGCCGATTGGGCGCGCATCCCTTATGATGTGCTGGCGAAGGTGGCTAACAGGATTGTCAACGAAGTGCACGGAATCAATAGAGTGGTGTATGATATTACCAGCAAGCCGCCCGCCACGATTGAATGGGAATGAGACGATTTACAATTTACCACATCGTAACCGCCGATATCATCCCCGTAGGGGAAGGTCCCCGCGCAGTACCCGCCGATGGTCCCCTAAGGGGGCACACCGTCCCAGTGTCCTTCCGGGAGGGGGAAGGGTATTGCCGATTGGAGATTGAAAATGACAAACGAGATTGAACCCATCAAGGCGATGCCACCCGAACCCCGCCACCCGGTTCCGCCCGCACCAATCCATCCACTGGCCGCGCTGACGATCATCGTGCTGGATAACGTTTTCGGCTGGATAGACCTCGTGCCTGGCGCCATGCTGGGCACAAGCCTGCTGGTTGGCGGGCTGGGCTTCCTGTCCACCCTGTTCGTCCAGCATTACCTGGCGAAGGATGAATGGGGCGAGTCGTTGGCAAAGGGATTGGTGATGGGCATTATTGCCGGTGTGCCTTTCCAGGTGACCGGGACAGCGGTCGGTGCCATCCTGCTTGGCTGGGCCGGGGCGAACCAGTGGATTAAACTCCCGGCGCGCAAACGCCCGGAGCAACTCCCCGCATCGGAGGATGAGATCGTGGATGTGGAAGTCATGGATGTTAAATAAAGGGTACTGCGTAAATATTTGAACTCAAATTAGCGTTTTTCCCGTGCTTTTTGGCTGCTTTAGTTCAGAAGGTTAAGCAAGGAGCAGTATTTGCTTAACTGATCGCTGCACCATATGCGTAAATTCCTGGCGGTATTCCTCAGCGTTTATCTGCTTTTTGCCGGGCTGAACCCTGTCCGCGCCCAGAGTAGCGCGCAACTCAGCCTGTATGCCTTGCAATCAGCATCTTTCCCGGCTATGACCGCCGGGCTGGACGTGTTTGATGCGACCGGCAACTTCTTCACCGGTCTCTCGCCCGAGGCGGTCACCCTGCTCGAAGATAACCAGCCCCGCCCGCTCAACAGCCTCGAAGAACTCCAGCCGGGGGCGGAATTTGCCCTGGCGCTGGACCCCGGCCCGACCTTCGTCTATCGGGATGCAAACGCAGTCACCCGTTTTGACAAAGTTGTGCAAGTTGTAAAGGAGTGGGCCGCCGCGCACCCCGATTCGCTGGACGATGACCTGAGCCTGCTTCCCACCGGCGGGACTCCGGCCACACACCTGGCGACGACCGCGGCTTTTTCTGACGCCCTGGCTGCTTACCAGCCCAAGCTGCTGAGTCTCGTCTCAAGCCCGGAAACCCTGTCACGCGCCCTGGATGTGGTCTCTGAAACCACTTCCCAGACCGGCAGGAAGCCCGTCGTGCTGTACATTACCTCCATACCGGCGGCGGGTGACATTCCGGTTCTGCAAAACCTGACTCAGCGCGCCGTGGCCGAGCATATCCGCGTTCACATTTGGATTGTGGCTTCGAAGGATTTCTTCTCCAAACCTGGTGCGACGGCCCTCAAGGATTTGGCAATCCAGACCGGCGGACAGTATTTCCCTTTTTCTGGTGACGAGCCATTGCCCAGCCCGGAGAACTACCTCGCGCCTCTGCGCCACGCCTACCGCCTGGAGTATTCTTCCAGCATCCTCACCTCCGGCGGGCATACGCTGACGGTGCAGGTCAACCTGAATGGCGAGACGGTCACTTCTGCGGCGCTGCCCTTTGAACTGGATGTTCAGCCGCCGAACCCGATCCTGCTCGCTCCGCCGGAGCAGATTGTCCGCACAGCGCCGGATGAGCGCACCACTGCGGCCTCGTCATTTCTTCCCACCCAACAGCCGATCAGCATCATTATTGAATTCCCGGATGGACGGACGCGTTCATTGGTCCGTACCGCACTGTACGTGGACGGCGTGCTGGCGGATGAGAATACTGCCGAACCGTTCGACCAATTCACCTGGGATTTGAGCGGCTACGCGACCAGTGGCCAGCATATCCTGACCGTGGAAGCCGTGGATAATTTCGGCTTAAGCAAGGTCAGCCTGGGGTTACCGGTGCTGGTCACCGTTGTCCGGCCGCAGGTTGGTTTGCTGCCCTGGCTGTCCCGTAACAGCCTGTGGGTGGCGCTGGGAGCAATCCTTTTCGCCGGGGGGGGGCTGGGTGCGATCCTGATCCTCGGCCGGGTAAAAAAACGTCGTTCGACAACAGACGGCCGCGGGTCCCGCGTGGTAGTCCCGGTTCCAGCACGGGACCGCGACCCGCTGACCCAATCCGTCCAGACCGGGGGAGGGAAGCGCGGCCTCCGCCTGCCGTGGACGCGTCCAGCCAAATCAACTGAAGCCTACCTTGTCCGCTTGAAGGATGACGGCCAGCCGATAACTGCTCCGTCCATCCCAATTACGATTCCGGAGATGACCTTTGGCTCAGACCCGACCCAGGCCACGCGCATTTTGGACGACCCGTCGGTCTCGCCACTGCATGCCCGGCTCAAAGAAGAGCATGGCGAGTATATCCTTTCTGATGAAAAATCCACCGCCGGGACGTGGGTTAACTACGAACAGTTGACAACTCCCCGCCGCCTGCAGCACGGTGACGTGCTCCACATTGGGCGGTTCTCGTACCGATTCATGCAGCGCAAGCCGCCTGAACGTCCCACACCGCAAGTCACCCCAACGACGAGGTAGTCCCGGTTTCAGCGGGGTAGTCCCGGTTCCCGGATATCATCCCGAATCTCTTGCGGGACGGGGCACGGGAAGAAATGATCCGCACAACAAATTCTCCCCTGGAAGTTGCCGCCTTAACCCATCCAGGCATGGCCGGCAAGCAGAATGAAGACCGCTTTGCCGTCTCGTCCTACCGCGTGAGCAGAACTGACGCCACGCCATCGGTGTTTGCCGTTGTCTCGGACGGGATCGGCGGGCGCCGCGCCGGGGAAGTGGCGGCCGAGATGGCTGTTGAGATCATCAGCCATATGGTGGCCCAGTCCGACATTCGCCATCCGCTGGCTATTCTCGATCATGCCATCCAGGTCACCAGCGATGCAATCGCATCGAAAGCCAAAGACGATACCCAGCGTCTGGGGATGGGCACAACCTGTGCCTGCGCCTGGGTCATTGGCAGCCAGTTGTTCATTGCTTCAGTGGGTGATTCGCGCGTCTACCTGTTGCGCAACGGCAGCCTCATGCAGTTGACAGTGGACCACACCTGGGTGCAGGAGGCTGTGGAGAAAGGCATCCTGGGCCCGGAAGATGTGCGCAACCACCCGAACGTGCATGTTATCCGCCGCTATCTGGGTTCCTCCAAAACGCCCCAGGCGGATACCCGTCTGCGGCTGGCGAAGGAAGAGACCGACACCCAGGCGCACTCCAACCAGGGACTGTGCCTGCTCCCCGGCGACCTGCTCCTGCTGTGTACCGACGGCCTGACCGACGTGGTGGAGGATGCCGACATCGAACCGACGGTGCGCGGTCTGGAACTCCAGTCTGCCGCGCAGGCGCTGGTGGATCTGGCCTGCTCCCGCGAGGGGAATGACAACATCACCGTGGCGCTGATTCTTGTACCCTGGGAAGTCCCAACGAAAAAGAAAAGCAATTTCTGGCGTTGGACGGTGTTGGGATTGGCAGTCCTGATTCTGCTGGCGCTGGTCATTGTCTTTGCAACCTGGGCGGCTTTTAATTTCATCCTTCCGCCTGCCGCGACTCTGACGCCGCCCCCATAATTCTTACACAAGTAAAATTCACATCTTGTTATTTTCCCATAATAGCGTATACTCCTCATCGCCAACAGGGTACTGCGCAAATATGTGAACCCACAGGGTACTGTGTAAATATTCGAACCCGAATCATTGTTTTTTCCTTGCTTTTTGGCTGATTCAGTTCCGATATTTATGCAAGAAGCAGTAAATCTTATCAAGAGGTGAAAATGACCACTCCACTGCAAGAAAAGGAAAACGATCAACCTCCCGGTTCAGACCCGCGCCCGGCGCATCCGTGGCGGGTGGCCGTGCTCGCCAATATCAAGGAGCACGGAAAGTCCCTCCCAGCGGATGTACCTCCAGATGCCGGCGCGGACTTCGATTACATCGAGACCATTGACCAAATCCGGGCTGCCATCGAAACCGATGGTCACCAGGCCGTCTTCATCCAGGCCGATAGAGATCTTCCTTATGCACTGAAGAAAGCCCGTCCCGATATTTGCTTCAACATTGCCGAAGGATTAGGGGGCGATGCACGTGAAGCCCAGGTTCCAGCCCTGCTGGAAATGTTCAAAATCCCTTATTCCGGTTCGCGCGTTATGACCAATGCCATCTCGTTGGACAAAACGCTAACCAAACGCATCTGGCGTGACCGGAACCTGCCTGTGGCTCCTTTTCAGGAATTTACCTTCGGCGATGAACCGCTGCGCCCCGAAATGCACTTCCCGCTCTTCGTCAAACCTTCCCGCGAGGGCACCGGCATGGGCGTGACCGAAAAAGCCATCGTCAACAACGAGGCCGAACTGCGCGAGCGTGCCGACTACGTCATCCGCATGTACCATCAACCGGCACTGGTCGAGACCTTTTTACCGGGCCGCGAGTTCACGGTCGGGATCATGGGCCGCTTCGATACCGTTCTCTACTCCCGCCATCCCGAGTGGTATGAAAAAGATGGCTTCCTCCGTCTGCCTATTCTGGAGCTGGATAGCAGCCGTTCCGTCACACCCGGCATTTATGGCCTGGAAGCCAAGGCCCAATCGGTTGGCTCGGAAGGCGCACCCAGCTACATCTGCCCGGCTCAGCTTGACCCTGAACTGACAAAGAAACTGCATCGTCTGGCCTGGCGGGCGCATATTGTCCTGGGCGCGCTGGACGTCTCCCGCACCGACATCCGCCTTGACGCCGAAGGCCAGCCGCGCCTGCTGGAGATCAACCCCCTGCCCGGTCTGACCTCTGGCTATAGCGACTTATGCATCCAGTGTGCCGCCCAGGGGATCTCCTACGAAGACTTGATCCTGGAAATCCTTTACCTGGGTGCTTCACGCTGGAACATGCTCGTGCCGCGCGATATTTCGCTGCCTCAGAAGAAGAAAACCGACCCTCTGAACGGGGCCGCCAAAACGACAAACGGGAAATAGTTGCTCACAGGGTACTGCGTAAATATTTGAACTCAAATTGTCGTTTTTTTTTTCTGCGTATTGGCTGCTACGGTTCAGAAATTTATGCAAGGAGCAGTAAATTGGGCGGCAGTTAAAAACTGCCGCTCACTATTTTTCGTTATGGTATAATTCGCCCGCCTTACGGAGAGGTCGCGTAGCTGGCTTAGCGCGCACGCTTGGAAAGCGTGTAACCCCTAAAGGTTCGCGGGTTCGAATCCCGCCCTCTCCGCCAGAAAGAACTTCCCGCGCAATGTTCGCGGGAAGTTCTTTCTGTTTCACTGGCTGAAGAGTGCTCTTGCGATCAGCAAATCATATCAATAATTATCTCATGATATACTCTGGGCTACGATGAGCCAAAATCATCTTCCCCGCTCGCTTATCATTCTATTGTTCTTCCTGGTCGCTGTAACTTTCTTCGTCGGGACCCTGCGCACGTTCGCCCCGGCTCATGCCGCGATTGTATTGGAAAATTTGGCCCAAAAAGCCGACCTTCCATCCGCAGATAAAATAATACCAACCTCCACTTCAATTGCGGATTTCCCCTCACTCGGACCAACTCCGAC
>JADGQD010000082.1 GCA_017882065.1 Anaerolineales bacterium
CGCGTGGTGATGCAGGACTTCACCGGCGTCCCGGCTGTGGTGGACCTGGCAGCCATGCGCGCGGCTGTTGCCCGTCTGGGCGGCGACCCGAAGAAAATCAACCCGCTGGTGCCCGTGGACCTGGTCATTGACCACTCGGTTCAGGTGGACTTCTTCGCCACCGCCGACTCTTTGCAGCGTAATGCCGAGATGGAGTTCCAACGCAACGGCGAACGCTATGAATTCCTCAAGTGGGGTCAGAAGGCCTTCAGCAATTTCCGCGTTGTCCCGCCTGCCACCGGCATCGTCCATCAAGTAAATCTGGAATACCTGGCTCAAGTCGTGCTGGCAAAGAAAGAGACCTCTGAGACCTCGGAGATTTTGTTCCCTGATACACTCATCGGCACCGATTCGCACACCACGATGATCAACGGTCTGGGTGTGGTCGGTTGGGGCGTGGGCGGCATCGAGGCTGAAGCCGTGATGCTCGGCCAGCCGATGGACATGCTTCTGCCAGATGTGGTCGGCTTCAAACTCTTTGGCAAACTGCAAGACGGCATCACTGCCACCGACCTGGTGCTCACCGTCACGCAGATTCTGCGCAAGAAGGGCGTGGTGGACAAGATCGTCGAGTTCTTCGGCCCCGGCTTGGACAGCATGTCCCTGCCAGACCGCGCCACAATTGCCAACATGGCCCCCGAATACGGTGCGACGATGGGCTTCTTCCCGGTGGATAATGAGACGCTGCGTTACATGAAGCTGACCGGCCGCGCGGCGGAGGTCATCGAACGGACAGAAGCCTACTGCCGCGCCCAGGGATTGTTCCGCGAAGCGAACACCCCGGACCCGGAATATACCGACACGCTCGAACTGGACCTGGGATCTGTGGTGCCCTCTTTGGCCGGACCCAAACGCCCGCAGGACCGTGTCGCTCTCACTGCCATGAAATCCGTGTTCCAGAAGGCACTGACCGCGCCGGTCAAGGAGCGCGGCTATGAACTCAAACCCAAAGCGGTGAACCGCAAAGGGAGAGTCGGTACCAACGGTGGTTCCTACGAAATCGGGCACGGCGCGGTAGTCATCGCCGCCATTACCTCCTGCACCAATACCAGCAACCCGTCCGTGATGGTCGCGGCGGGTCTGGTCGCCAAAAAGGCTGTCGAGAAGGGGCTGGTCGTCAAGCCGTATGTCAAGACCAGCCTGGCGCCCGGCTCACGCGTTGTCACTGATTATCTCAAGCAGGCCAACCTGCTGGATCCTCTGTCCAAACTGGGCTTCAACGTGGTCGGCTACGGCTGCACCACCTGCATCGGCAACAGCGGGCCGCTGCCCGGGGAGGTTGCCAAAGCCGTTATCGGGTCCGATCTCGTGGCGGCAGCGGTCATCTCGGGCAACCGTAACTTCGAAGGGCGCGTCCATCCGCTGGTGAAGGCGAACTACCTGGCATCACCGCCGCTGGTTGTTGCCTACGCCCTCGCCGGTACTGTGGACATCGACCTGTCCAGCGAACCGATCGGCATAGGTAAGGACGGACCGGTCTATCTCAAGGATCTCTGGCCGACGACGCAGGAAGTGGCTGAAGTTGTGCTGTCGAGTGTAAACACCGGCATGTTCTCCGACAAATATGCCAGCGTTTTCGAAGGTTCGGACATGTGGAAAGATATCAAGGTGGCCGAAGGCGATTTGTACCAGTGGAACGAAGCCTCCACCTATATCCAGCATCCCCCGTTTTTCCAGTCGTTGAGGCTGGATGTGCCGCATATCGTCGATATCCAGGGGGCGCGGGTGCTGGCCTTGCTCGGCGACTCGATTACTACCGACCATATTTCCCCCGCCGGCAACATTGCCGCCGACAGTCCGGCTGGCAAGTTCTTGCAGGAGCGCGGTGTGCAGGTACGGGACTTCAACTCGTACGGTTCACGCCGTGGCAATGACCGCGTCATGGCACGCGGCACGTTTGCAAATATTCGCCTGAAGAACCTGATGGTCGCTCCCAAAGAAGGCAACTGGACCAAGTGCCAGCCCTCCGGTGAGGAGATGAGCATCTTCGAGGCGGCGATGAAATACAAGGCTGAAGGCATCCCGGCAATCGTGCTGGCAGGCAAGGAATACGGAACCGGCTCCAGCCGTGACTGGGCTGCCAAAGGCCCCATGCTGCAAGGGGTGAAGGCCGTGATTGCCGAGTCGTTCGAGCGCATCCATCGCTCCAACCTGGTGGGGATGGGCGTGCTCCCGCTGCGCTTTGTGGCCGGGCAAACTGCCGAGACGCTTGGTTTGAAAGGCAATGAGGTCTTTGACATCGAGGGTTTGAACGACAAAATGACACCGAGGAGCATCGTCACCGTGAAAGCCAGGAAGACCGACGGCAAAGAAATCGTTTTCAAGGCGCAAGCTTTGCTGAATACCGATGTGGAAGTCAATTATTATCGCAACGGTGGGATCTTGAACACAGTTTTGCGCAATCTGATCAAATAAACGAGGGTCTTTGGGAATTCCCGTGACAGAGGGAAAGATATGGGGTGTTGGGCGGGCTTCGCCCGCCCAACACCCCATATTTACCCCATCGCCTCGGTGATTCCCTGAGAACCATACCCGACAAGATTGTTAAGCACAAGAGCCGAGGAGAAATCCTCCGGCTCTTTTGGTTCCAGAGGTGTTATTTCATTAGCCAGTTGTTAGTGCCCGGATAGGTGAGAATCTGGTTTTACTGGTATTCTATTGCGTACGAATTATTGGAGAGAAAAAACAATGCTTTCAGAAATCCTTTATAGAGTCAGCCGTATTGTGATCCAGAGTTATGCCAAGCTCTTGCTCAAAATGGACGTTCACTGGCGCACCTCGCTGCCAGCCGGACCGGTGCTGTTTGCCGCCAACCATCCAAGCACGACCGACCCGATCCTGATCCACCTGATCTCTAAAAAACCGATGAGTGTGATGATTGCATCAAAGGTCTTTTCGATCCCGTTCCTTGGTGCTTACATGCGAAAAATGGATCAGATTTGCGTGAGCCCGGGACAGGGAGAAAAGGTGCTGGAGCAGGCACGCCAAACCCTTAAGGCAGGCCGGTCTGTGACGATTTTCCCGGAGGGACTGATCAGCCCGGCAGGCGGTCGTTTCAACTCCCCTCGCAGCGGGGCAGCGCGTCTGGCACTCAGCAGCGGGGTCCCGGTAATCCCGATTGGGATTTACCTGTCCGACAAGGGCTGCCGCCGCATCCCGGCAACGTTCGAAGGAGAACCGGATATCGTGACCTGGTATCTGCGCGGACCTTACGCGATTACCATCGGAAAGCCAATGCACTTCCGCGGGGATGTAAACGACAAAGATTTCGTTAGAAAGGTATCCGAGAACATCATGCAGAGTATCCGTACATTGGCTCTGGATAGTCAGCGAAGGGTTGTCAATTCTGGTTGAAAAAACTTACGAATCATTCGTACATAGGTTGTATTCTTGATTACAGAGTACTGCATAAATATCTGAACCAAAATCTCATGAAATGCGAGCAATTTGATGATAGCAAGTTCATAGATTTATGCAAGAAGCAGTAATAACTGTCCGGTAGTAAATGATTAAAAAGAGGAGGCGAACCTTGTTCCAGGAATTTCTTTATATGACGAGTTGGGCTTTTGTACGCATATTCGCCCTGGTAATGCTACGTTTTGACATTCGCCGGCACAGCAATCTGCCTTCCGGCCCGATGATTTTTGTTGCCAACCATCCCAGCGCCACGGACCCATTTCTAATTCACATGATTTCGCGAAAGCAGCTGAACGTTCTCATTACTGCAAAAGCCTTCAGCGTGCCAATATTCGGTTGGTTCTTGCACAAGGTTCAGGAAATCCCCGTACCGCTCAGGCAGGGAAGCGCCGCATTGGAACAGGCCCGCCAGCATTTGGACAAGGGACGGTCGGTTGCCATTTTCATTGAAGGACATATCAGCCCCCCGGAAGGTGGTTTCCTCCCGCCGCGTAGCGGTGCGGCGCGGCTGGCACTCGACACCGGCGTCCCGGTGGTACCGGTGGGGATATTCTTGCGCCGGGATCGTTGTCATAACATCCGCTCGCGCATTACCGGAGGAGAACCATCCGAGGCACGTTGGTATCTGCGCGGACCCTATGCCATCACGGTTGGACAGCCAACGCACTTTGAGGGTGATGCAGAAGACAGTGAACATGTCCGCCACATTTCAGAAACCATCATGGAGAGAATTCGTCACCTGGCCCATGAAAGCGAACGGCGTATTCACGGCCGGAATCTATCATCAACCCCGATATAATTGACATAAGTATCTTCTCAAGAATCTGGGGTGTGGGGGTTTTTGGCGGGCGAAGCCCGCCAAAAACCCCCCACTTCCCCCTTTTATTGAGATGTTGCTGACATAATTATCACAACGAGACCGGCGAATTTCATTCCGGTCTCGTTGTGATTTCCATGCGATCTACCCAACTTTTCCAAAGAACTCGTCCTGCAACCGTCTGGCCTCTTTGTCGTCCTTGATCGTCCGGATGGCCTTTGCCAGAGTGCGGGACCGGTCGGTGAACCAGGCTTCACCTTTTTGAGCCGTTGCAGGGCGGCCGTCACCGCAATAATGGGTCGGATGGTCCGCATACCACCAGATGCCGAGGTCGGTGTCCTGGTCGCGCAGCGGTTTGAGCCGCCCCAGCGGCATACCTTCATCATCGGCGGGCAGGCTCCCGGGCCTGACCAGTTCGGGCCGGATGGCGAGGATCATACTGGTCTCGCGCTCCCCGGCGTGGCCATCTATGGCCGTTTCCCACTGGGCCGCGGTCGAGGATTCCTCAGCCTGGTAAGCCGGCTGTGGAACGTAGACAACATAATCGCGCCGGCTGGCAAGCTGTATCTGGGCAAAGTAGTGGATCAAGTGGTCGTTGCCGCCGTGGGTATTGACGATGACAATCTTCTTCAACCCGTTGCGGGCAATCTCTCGACAGGTATTTTCCAGCAGGCGGATGATCAACTCCGGTTCGATGCCGACAACGCCGGGTACGTGCCGCGCTTCGAGAATCTGGGTGAAGAAGAAGTCCGGGAAAATCACCGCCGGTTCGAGCTGCGCGGCGCGGCGGCAGAGTTCACGGCCGATGAACATATCGGTACCGAGCGGCAGGTGATGTCCATGCCGTTCTATACACGAGAGTGGCAGCAGGCAAACGCTTTCCGCCTGTTTGACGGCCTCAGGAAACTCGTCTCCGGTCAAATCTTCCCAACGCATGGTTTTCTCCTTTTTTTTTGATTGTACCACCAACAATTAATTGGAGATTGCGAACAGGCAAAATAAAAAGACCGGCGCTTAAGCCGGTCTGATGTAAAATCAAAAGAGATTGTAACGCCTGTACCTTCCTTATGGAAGCGTCAGACAGATGGCATAGGAATTGAGCAACTGGCCAGAACCGGTCAGATTCTGGGCATACACTTCCCAGCCATTACCGTTGGCCGAGGTGTTGTAGACGGACAGATTCTGGTTGCCCGCATATCCACCACCGGTCAAGTAGGTTCCCGAAGGGCAGGCTGTCAGGGCGTGACCGATGCCGCTCCCCGAAGCAGTCACCTGGCTATACACCTGCTGAGTGGACCCTGAAGTACCTGACAGGCACATGGCATAGGAATTGAGCAACTGTCCAGAGCCGGTCAGATTCTGGGCATACACTTCCCAGCCATTGCCGGCGGCCGAGTTGTTGTATACGAAGAAGTTGGTGTTACCGGCGAAACCGCCGCCCGTGACAACGCTCCCGGAGGGACAATTCACCACCGCGTGGCCGACCCCACTCGCCGGAGCGGTCACCTGGGTATACACCTGCTGAGTGGACCCGGAAGTATTCGACAGGCACATGGCATAGGAATTGAGCAACTGGTCAGAGCCGGTCAGATTCTGGGCGTACACTTCCCAGCCATTGCCTGTGGCTGAGGTGTTGTAGACGAACAGGTTCTGGCTACCAGCAAAGCCTCCACCTGTGACCACAGTTCCCGCAGGACAATTCGTAACGGCATGCCCCACTCCGCCAGCTAATGCAGTCACCTGTGTGTAAACCTGTTGTGTAGAGGGGCCAGGCCCCGCTGTAGGCGTCGCTGTCGGAACACCGACCATAATCTTTACCCAAAATATTGCATTGCTTGGTCCAAGACCGAACAGAACACCCGAAGCGTTTCGCAACTTCCAATTACCGGTGTAGGATCCGGGTGGTATCGGAGACTGCATGTTAACCGCAATGTCCACTTCCTGACCGGGATTGACGGTGCTAGTGAATGGGACCGAAGCC
This sequence comes from Anaerolineales bacterium, assembly GCA_017882065.1. Classification (GTDB taxonomy): domain Bacteria; phylum Chloroflexota; class Anaerolineae; order Anaerolineales; family Villigracilaceae; genus UBA877. The sequence goes on from JADGQD010000082.1 coordinate 6,255, forward strand.
GGTGCATTCAGACTGTCCCCGCTGTCAAACACGAGAGTATAGGATGTCGTCCAAGTACAGACCCCTATGTTCCTCAGACGCCATGTCTTGGTAAACGCCGCACCCGGTGCAAAAACAGTGCCGTCTGGGATTGTTTCAGAGACGAATAGAGCGTTGTCACAGAGAGGTGTCGGGGAGGCTATTGTGGTGTTAGTAGGAATGGCTGTCGTTGTGGGAGCAAGAGTCGAAGTCGCTGTAGTGCCTGATGTAGGGGTAACCCCTTCAGGAGTGAGAGTCAGCGCCGCTATTGTCCCAACTACATCCGAATTTGGAGTAGATGTGCCCGCCGATTGTATGTTGCAGGCTAAAATTGAAAAAACGAGAAAAGCAATTGGGAAAAGTAAACGATTATTTCTATGCATAGTTACTCCTTAGAATAATGGTATTTTACACCATAATTGTCTAAATCAAATTCCCGCTTTTTTCCTGGTGCGCCTTACTCAGTCAACGCGCATGACAATGAGTAACTTAAAATTTACTTTCATCAGCTACTTCTAGGCTTTATTGAAAATACTGATGCTTTCGATAGAGGAAGTCTGCGGGAACAAGTCAAATGGAGTAACGTGAGCCAGCCGGTAACTTCCGGCAATGAGACGAGCGGCGTCTCTCCCCAGTGTGGACGGATCGCACGAAATATATGCGATTCTTTTCGGACCTCGATCCAGCAGTGCATCCAGGACGCGTTTGTCCACCCCGGCGCGTGGCGGGTCCAGGATGACGATATCGGGGTTCACATCCAGGGCGGGCAGCACATCTTCCGCCGGAGCCTCATAGAGTTCAACGTTGTCGAATTCGTCCAGGTTGACTGCAAAATCCTCGCACGCGGATGGGGACGACTCGATCCCGATCAGCCGCCCAACGCGCGGGGCGAAGAAGGCGCTGAACAATCCGACGCCGCAGTAGACATCCAGCAGAGTAGTCGCTGGCGAGACACATAAATGGGCCAGTAAGTGTACCGCCATTTTTCCGGCCATTTCGGTGTTGACCTGGAAAAACGATGCCGCAGAGACGTGGAACAGCCGGTCATTGACTCTGTCATTGACTCTCATTGTCAGGTGGTCATCGCCTGCCATTACAACCACATCGTTATCGGTCAGGTGAACCACCGATAGATTGGCTTCAAGTTCCAGTTCTGGTGCTTCGGGGGATTCGGATTCCAAAACCAACATGGTCTCATCATCCACACCCAGGCGCAGGGAGACGCGCTCCAGCCCAAGGCCGGGATCAAATTCAAGCGCCGGCCAGAGGGCGTTCAGCGTTTGTTCGGGCAGGTGGCACTCGCTGATGGGGATAACGCTCCGGCTATGGGCGTCAATGTAGCCCAATTTCCCGTCGCTCGTTAAATGGAACTGGACGTGGTTGCGGTAATTCCATTCGGTTGAAGATGGGACAATCTGCATCACCGGCGGATTCTCGATCTTGCCGATGCGCGTCAACTGGTCACGCAGGATTTCGGTTTTGGCGGTTAACTGGGCTTGATAGGGCAAATGCTGGTAATGACATCCCCCGCAAACGCCAAAATGCTTGCACTTTGGCACAATCCGCTCCGGCGACGGTTCCAATACCTCGACCAGTTCGGCGCGCACGTGGCCGCGCTTCTCATTAACGCTGTGGACGCGAACCGTTTCACCGGGTAAAGCAAAGGGCACAAAAACGGCGCGCCCATCGGAGAGTCGACCGAGGGCATCGCCGCCGTAAGTCAGCTTTTCCAGTTTAACGGTCAGCAGGTCTGAGGTCATGGAGGCCGCGGGGGCGAGACATCCAGTCTAAAGATGCCTCGTCTCCACAATTTTATTTTACAAACAGAGCGATGAGTTGGTTCTGGAAAATTGCCAGCACAATCAGGATGGCGAAGAACGTTCCGGCCAGGAGGCCGATATGTTTCAGGTCGCGCTTGATGATGCTGTAATCCGGGTTGAACTCGACGGCTTTCGCCGTTAAGGAAGAGACCCGGCGGGGAGCCTGACGTTTGTTTTTCTTGCTCATAGAATCTCCTAAGGATTTTGAAGTTTCGCAAACACAACAATGCGTTTGTTATCAACCATATACGGGTAACAACTGATGAGCGTGACGGTTGGGTCGCTGGTGGGGTTCATCACTTCCACCTGACTTGGCTCGACGATGCGCGTTTCGGCCACGAGGTAAACATACTGCTGCTGCATCGTATACAG
>JADGQD010000083.1 GCA_017882065.1 Anaerolineales bacterium
CGCGCCAGTTCGGCTTCGATTTCCTCTTCCGTAGCGCCATCAAAGACCGGTGTGATTGCCCGGAAACCAAGTTTCTGCGCGGCCCAACCCAGATGGACTTCCAACACCTGCCCAAGGTTCATACGGCCAGGTACGCCGGTCGGGTTCAAAATGATATCCACAGGTGTACCATCATCCAGGTACGGCATGTCTTCCACGCGGACAACGCGAGAGACAACGCCCTTATTGCCATGACGACCGGCCATCTTATCCCCAGCAGTAATCTTGCGGCGCTGGGCCACAGAGACGCGCACCATCATATCTACGCCTGCAGAAAGATCAGAATTATCTTCGCGGGTAAATACTTTCACATCCACGACCTTGCCCCGCTCGCCATGTGGCATGCGCAGGGAAGTGTCTTTCACGTCGCGCGATTTCTCGCCGAAAATGGCCCGCAGGAGACGCTCTTCCGGAGTCAGTTCTTTCTCGCCCTTGGGTGTAATCTTGCCGACCAGAATGTCGTTCGGTCCGACTTCTGCGCCGATGCGAATGATGCCGCTTTCGTCGAGATCTTTGATGGCTTCTTCGCCGACATTCGGGATATCGCGGGTGATTTCCTCGGGGCCAAGTTTTGTATCACGTGCCTCGACCTCGTATTTTTCAATGTGAATCGAAGTAAAGCGATCATCCTGGACAAGCCGCTCGGAGATGACGATAGCGTCTTCGTAATTGGCACCTTCCCATGACATAAAGGCCACGGTGACGTTCTGTCCAAGTCCCAATTTACCACCCTCGGTTGAGGAAGAATCGGCAATGATGTCACCGCTGCGGATAATCTGTCCTTTAATTACTGCCGGATGCTGGTCAATGCAGGTGGACTGGTTCGAGCGTTGATACTTGCGCAGATTGTACGTGTGGGAACTGCCGTCCTTCTCTTTTACAACGATAAAGGAGCCCGTTACTGAGACCACGTCACCATCCGCTTCAGCTACAATCACCTGACCCGAATCCAGCGCAGCATAAGGCTCCATACCGGTCGAGACGATCGGAATTTCCGGGTGTACCAGCGGCACAGCTTGAGCCATCATGTTCGAACCCATCAAAGCGCGGTTGGCATCGTCGTGCTCCAGGAAGGGAATGAGCGCCGCGCTGATGCCGACTACCTGGTTCGGAGCAACATCCATGTAGTCCACTTTCTCTGGCGCTTCGAAATTAAAACCGGAATGGTAGCGGCAGGAAATACGCATGTTCTCAAATTCGCGATACTCGGACAGCACTGCGTTCGCCTGAGCAATCACGTACTTGTCTTCTGCATCGGCAGAAAGATATTCAAATTCATCCGAGACATACGGGATAATGTCTACATCCCGCTTGGCCTTGGCGATCGTCTTGAGCATCTTGGAGGTGATGCGCTCTCCAGCTTTGACCAGCACTTCCCCGCTCTTGGAATTGGTTAAATTTTCGCGCAAGGCGTGGCCTTCCAACGTCGGATCATTGCAAGCCGCCTGTCTAATAACTCGACGATACGGCGTTTCGATGAAACCATACTCGTTGACGCGCGCAAAGGATGCCAGACGGCCGATCAAACCGATGTTCGGACCTTCAGGCGTTTCAATCGGGCAGATACGACCGTAGTGGGAATGGTGAACATCGCGTACATCGAACCCGGCGCGCTCACGACGCAAACCACCCGGGCCGAGAGCCGAAAGGGTACGCTTGTGACGTAATTCGGCGAGGGGGTTGGTCTGATCCATGAACTGCGAAAGTTGGCTGGAACCGAAGAACTCGCGCAGGGCAGCCACAACCGGCCGAATGTTGACCAATGTGATCGGTGAGAGCTGCTCCTGGTCGCGGATGGACATGCGCTCTTTGATAACGCGTTCCATGCGGCGCAGACCAATGCGCAGTTTATTCTGGATAAGTTCGCCGACAGTCTTGACTCGGCGATTGCCCAAATGGTCAATATCATCGGGCGGCTCAATTCCATTGTTAATGAGGATCATCCGCCTCAAAAGGCGAATTACATCCGCTTTGGTTACGGTACGGTGCGGAATGGGAATGTGCAGATCGAGTTTCTGATTCAGTTTATAACGGCCAACACGCTCCAGATCATAATGGCGCTGATCAAACAACTGCTCTTCCAGGAAGGCGCGTGCATTATCCAAAGTGGCGGGATCGCCGGGGCGCATACGTTTGAAGAACTCAATCAGCGCCGATTCGGCAATCGTCAGGCGACCGGAAAGGTCCCATTCGGGTTCCTGCCGCAGCGTGGAAGCAACAAACATGCGCTCCGGGTTGGTATCCACATCCTTGAAGAGGCTAATGAGTTCCTCGTCAGTACCGGAGGTCAGGATTGGTTCGCCAGTTTCTCCATCATCAACCACGGACAAAGCGCGCAGAAAAACAGTAATCGGGACTGTGCGCTTGCGGTTGAACTTCAGGATGATGTAATCGCTCTTGCGCGTCTCGAACTCCATCCAGGCGCCGCGGTCAGGAATGAGTTTAGCCATCGCCAATGGGCGGCCGGTCGCACGGTCCGTGGGCGCTTCGAAGTAAACGCCGGGGGAGCGGATCAACTGCGAGACGACCACGCGCTCTGTCCCGTTTATAATGAAAGTCCCCTTATCAGTCATTTCAGGGAAATCGCCGAGGAAGATGTCCTGCTTGATCGGTTCAGGGACATCTGCCCCGGCCAACAACACAGAGACGTAGAGCGGGCTGGCATAAGTCAGGTCGCGCTCAACGCATTCTTCAATAGTATGCTTTGGGTCGCCAAACCAATATTTCAGCCCCCACTGCTTTGATTCAGGGCCGCGACTGGGAAAGAAAAGCTTCATTCCCTTGTTGTAAGATTCAATTGGCGAAATTTCGTGGAAGAGATCCCCCAATCCTTCTGCTTTCAGGCGCTTGAACGAGTCCAACTGAACTTCAATGAGGTTGGGCAAGCTAAGAGTAACCGGGATACGCGCGTAATTCTTCTCGGGTAGAACTGAGGCCATGGCTTTCTCCTGAATTTAGTACCCTGGGCTGAAAGGAACTTCTGAATGAGCAACCCCCACCGGGGGAAGTAGTTGCGAATATGCAAGGGGTGATTATAATGAGTCTATAGGGCAAAGTCAAGTAATTTTCTGACCAATCTTTCTGGATTTGTCCATATCATCCCGAAATCGTTGACAAAAATAGCTCCCCATAGTACTATCTAGCGCGCCTGGCGAGGTAGCTCAACGGCAGAGCAAGGGCATCATAATCCCTAGGTTGTGGGTTCAAATCCCACCTTCGCCACTCAAATCCTATCCGCGTCCCACTTAGGGGCCTAAAACGGGAGTTTTCTCCCAATGAGACCTGCCTGCGGGCGGGTTTTTTGTTTTTTTTAGTCCCCTTTTTGTCTCACAAGCTCTGACACGAAACACAACCTTAATCGCGCCTTATTTCTATACCGCGATTGCTTGTTCCTGCAGAATCTGCTCCCAGAAAGGCATCAACTGGCGCTTCTCAATCTCCTGTGGAGTGAATCCGTTGGCTTGTACAGATTCGAGGATGCGCGCCGCGGCAACCCCAAGCATCTCCAGCCGTTCGCGCTGGTTGTAGGGAGCGAAATCGGGGGAAATGATAATCAGGTCAATGTCACTGCCGTCCTGTGCAGTTTGGGAAGCTTGGGATCCGTATAACATGACACGCTCAATATGGATGCCCATCTTCTCCAGTTCGGCGCGGAAACGGCGGATTATTGGTTTAAGTTGGGGTGTTGTTTCAGCCATTGGATGATCTCCTGAGTCCGACGGAGATATTCTTTCGCAATTGATTCTGGATAATTGCGGATGGCGAGTTGCAAATCTTCCGGATAGCGCGTGGGAATACTGGCCGTATTAATCTTACCGATAAACTCGAGATGTGCTTGTGACATTTCCAGTCCACTCTTCTTGACAAGATAAACCAGGTCATGCGCTTTGACTGGAATAGTCTGCGTGACTTCGGTCACATGCGCCTTGAGCACTTTCTCAAGCGCCAAGTGGCAAAGGAAGACCACTGAGATAGCGTCCTGTTTCGAGCATGCGGACGGCAGTCTCCAAGTCATATTCTGCCAGTGCTATCCAGTTCCTGGTATCCTTGCGTATCATCTCTCGAATTATACTCTGTTGCACCACTTTTCCTTGCTGGTTGGCTCCGTCCTGAGTCATTAATAACCAGTCAACCTTACCGGCTTAATTCAAATAGATTGGAACAATAAACTACGTACCGCATTTGAGCAGTTGGCACATTCTTTAGTAGCTAATCAAATTTCTGAAACAAATCTCTTGATTACAAAGAGAAACAATACGAATATCTGGTATACTTTTTCTGTAAGTGTTGACAAAGGCACCTTGAAAATACCATCGGATTTCGATCCAGACATCCTGGAGATTCAAGTCGGACAATGGTCTCTCGGATGGGGTTCGTGGATCTACGCAGTTCGGCATCATAATCCTAAGTTGTGGGTTCAAATCCCACCTTCGCCACTCAAATCCTATCCGCGCCCCGCTTTGGGTCAAATCATTATCCGACCGGTGGAAATGCCAATTTCCGCAGCCAGAGTGGACGAAGATTTCGCCCGCCAGATGAGCGAGTTTATTGTGCAATACCGCCCCGCCCTGAATTCTTTGGCGAAGAAATGAAATATCTGACTCCCGAACAGATATTATTTATTCCTGCACGCCTTATCGGTGAAACGGGAGGCAGCCACGGAGTGCGCGACCTGGCCCAGCTGGAATTGGCAGTGGCCCGCCCGCAGGCCATGTTAGACGGCAAAGAACCGTATCCGGACGTATTCCTGAAGGCGGCTGCATTGCTGGATTCGCTGGTCAACAACCACCCTTTTGTGGACGGAAACAAACGGACCGGGATCACTGCCGCAGCGCTTTTTTGGCAGGTCAACGGCCGACCATTGACAGGAGGCAAACATAGCAAATCTCATCGTTCAATCTCTCGGACGTGACCACTTCCTCGAACAACTCGGCGAAGGCGGCCTGGCTGTGATATACAAAGCCCTTGAACCCCGCCTGGAATGTGATCGGGCGGAAAAAGTCATCTCAACCGCCAAATTCCAGCGCCAGGCAGGCAGCGAGAAACGCAGCCCGGCCAGGCAGATTTCCGTGCCACCCGCAGCCCCATCTAAAATCCAAAATCAACAATCCAAACCTGTCCCGGCTGGACAGACTGGCAATCCCCCCTCCCAAAATGGTGCAAACTGGAAACGCTGGATTCCCATCGCCACGCTAGTGGCGCTCCTAGGCATCGGGCTGGCCCTGGGCGGTGGACTGCTGAGAATGGGACAGAAAGGCCTCGGCCCGCTGGCGGGGCTGGCGACTGATACGCTGACGCCCACCTTGACTTCCTCGCTAACATTGACTTCCTCGCCAACGCCGACAATGACGCCCACCAAAACACCCATCCGGACAGCCACTTTCACCCCCACGCTCGCCCCTGGTGCGACCCAGGTTTCGGCAAAAGACGGTATGGTGCTGGTGTACATACCGGCGGGGCAGTTCTGGATGGGTTCGACCAACTCGGATACTATGGCTTTTAGCGATGAAAAACCACAGCACCGTGTATCTCTGGATGCCTACTGGATAGACCGGACGGAAGTGACCAACGCTATATACGCCCTGTGCGTGCAGGCGGGGGACTGCCAGCCGCCGAGTTCTTCCAGTTCTTATACACGTACCAGTTACTATGACAACTCGCAATATGCGAATTACCCGGTGATTTATGTGGACTGGTATGACGCGCAGGCTTATTGTAATTGGGCTGATCGGCGCTTGCCAACGGAGGCCGAGTGGGAGAAAGCGGCACGCGGCACGGATGGGCGTATCTCTCCATGGGGCAATCCTTCCCCGACCTGCTCGCTGGCAAACTTTTGGGGAAGTAATGGGGCCTGTGTTGGCGATACGACAGCGACGGGGAATTATCCATCCGGTGCCAGTCCGTATGGGGTGCGGGACATGGCCGGGAATGTATGGGAATGGGTGGCGGATTGGTACGGAGAAACTTATTACGGGAGTTCGCCGATGTCGAACCCGACCGGTCCGGCCTTGGGGCAGTACCGCGTGCTACGCAGTGGCTCTTGGTACGGCAATGTGGAACGCGTCCGTTCTGCCTATCGCAGTGGGGACGATCCCTATCGCCGGAACGGCCTTTTCGGTTTTCGTTGTGTTCTTTCATCCCCGTAAGCGGGCTCGCCGTAATGATTCTGAAATTCTGTTTTCTGTTATTCTGAAATTCTGACTCCGGGATAGGATCTGCGGGCTGTCCAAAAAGAGGGCGGCCCCTTTCGAGTTTAAGGGAAATGTGATTCAATAGGAGCATGAAACGAAAACCAGCCGCCCTGTGTTCAAGCCGTATAGGATGGCTCAACCGAGCCTGATCCCACCGAGTTGGGAGGATTTGATTCCGGCAGATCACCTGGGCTGGGTGGTCAACCTGGCTGTAGAGCAAATTAACTTGGAACCGCTGCTGAGGATGAATACGAGATGGTCCACTTTCCGGGTGAGGATTTATTTGCGCGCTCGCGTTCGCACGGGCTGCCAATTGGTAATCTCACCAGCCAGTTTTGGGCAAATGTCTACCTGAACGAACTTGACCAGTTCGTGGAACGCCGGTTGAAGGATCGCGCCTATTTGCAGTACATGGATGACTTTCTCCTGTTTTCAGACAACAAGGCTGAATTACGGCGTAGATACACCTAGTATTCTTGGAACAGTCTGTTGCCCTAACAAGTTGAATCCAAGAGTGGAAATTGATTGTTCGATCCATGAAAAGGGGTGTTTCGACGGTTGGATTATGGTTGCTTATATATGCGACCACATTACGGCAGTTGGGGATCTCTGGCGGGAAAGCAACTGATCTCTGCCGACTGAATGTACTGAACATAGCATACAGGGCGCTCAGAATTGGCCACTACCACGGTCTCCGGAAATGGGAAGGGACCGGGCAAATTCAAGTCAGGATAATTGGAGTGCAGCGTCTGCTCGTACCAGTCAAATTGAAGCAAGTCGGTGGCCAGGATGGCAAGATCAGGGCGATTCTGCAGGGCAAATTGGAAATACCACAGTGTAAAGACCGCCCGGTCTCCCTTCGCGAACACGATCGCATGAGCGGGCGCGAGGGCAAGTACATCCTCTCCGAAGAGTTCTGCCCGCTGGTCTTGAGATGCGTCCACCTGAGGCCAGTGATTCCCGGCTTGAATAAACAGGGTCAGGAGTAAAACCAGACCGATCAATGGTCCAATGATGTGGAACCGCCGGGAGGATGCATCCATCAACCCACCCAGACCCATCCCAATCCATATAGCAAAACACAGGAAGGCCGGGACCATATACATGAACGCATCCGTGGTAGCATACACGATCGCAAAGGCGGAAGATGCAGCCACAATCCAGAGCGTACTACGAACCAGGTGGGTAGGCTTAAAAAAAACGATCAAGCCGATCAAACCGATGCTCAGACCGGGAATGCCAAACTGCTCAAGGAACAGCGCCACGATGACCCGAACTCGTTCCCAAACTGACGGAAGAGTCAAAATAAAGAGTTGACCCTGGTACAGTTTTCCTGAAACCAGCCACGCAAAACCATCCAGAGTAACCGGGTTGCCCCAGTTGACAGGCGGCTGCGACAGGGCGCGCAGGGGCAGGGTGAGGTAAACCAGTAGTCCGACCCCCAGCCAGGTCAACCGGCGCAATAAAGACCGGCTGTCCACTTGCCAGTTTTTTCTCCAGCAGTTTCCTTGTGTCAGGGTTGGTTTGCGGAGGAGCGTCCCGGAGAAAATAACAGGCAGAAGGATGATGGTGGTAATGTGATTCCCCATTGCCAGACCAAATGTGAGCCCCAGAAGACAATCTATGCGTTTCTGCGTGAATTGCAAAGAAAAATAATTAACAGATAAGTAGAGAAGCAGCGCCACAAACAGGGAGTGCAAGGCATAGACTTCCGTTATCACTGCCTGCGACCAGACCAGGGGCGAGAGTCCGAAGGCAAATCCGGAAGCCAGACCCACCAGCCAATATTGGCGCGGATTGGAAGGTGATAGAGACCGGGTTACCAGGCCATATACCAGCACTGCGGCAGAACCCGTGGCAAACGCAGACATCAGATTGGTGCGAAACGCCAGGGAGCCAATCGGCACCAGTTGAAACAAGCGGGCCAGCAGCAGATAAAGCGGATACCCTGTGGGATGAGCAACCCCGCCTGTCGCGGCGGCCGTAATCAGATCGCCCCCGTCCGCACCATAATTGGCCCAACTCAGTCCGGGCGCCATGCTGGTTAAATAGACCGCCATCAGGGAGATGGCCAGGATCCCCGGTGGAATGGTTCTAATAAATAGTTTCAGGCGCTGCATGTCACAATTATAACAAGATAGAGGCTTTCGCCTCTATCTTGTTTGAGTTGCTTGCTGATGTTTTATTGTCACTTTCCGGTCGGTATGTAGACTCCCGAAAAATCCACC
>JADGQD010000008.1 GCA_017882065.1 Anaerolineales bacterium
GGAAGCCCCACCCGTGACGATAGAACGCGCCAGCCCGATGGCATCCGCTGCCAGTGTTACGGTCACAGAGAGCAGCACGACCGTCCCTGTGCGTAGGGTCAGCAAGATTTGACCAGGTGCAGCCTCCTTCTGCGGATATGGGCGGAATGTGCGGATTAGTGTCAACAGGGCGGAGAGCAGGGCGAGTTGGATGCCGAACGAGCCAACCGCGTCATAGGGGTCCGAGGCAAATGGGTTGGCGGCTCCCAGCGAGGGGGCGTGTTTGCAGAAATCAAAGAAGATGTAAAAAAGGATTGATAGTCCGAAGACAAACAGGGCGAGGGCTTTAAGTTTTCGCATGGAGACAATTCTAATCCTGCAGGCTGTCATTACCTGCCAGAAGGTACCCAAAATAAATGTCCCCGGCACTTCCGAAGTGCCGGGGACTTATGTTAGATATGGATCGCGCTCCCCTCCGCGGCATGCGCGGCTTCCATCAGCACTTCGCTCAACGTCGGGTGGGCATGAACGTTGCGGGCGATTTCGGCCGTGGTCAGTTCCAGCATGTGCGCCAGGGTCAGCTCCGGCAGGAGTTCGGTCACTTCCGGGCCGACCAGCGTAGCACCCAGGATTTCGCCGTATTTCTCGTCCACCACCAGTTTGACCCAACCGGTGTAATCGCCCAGCCCGAGCGCCTTGCCGTTGGCCTGGAAGGGGAAACGCCCGATCTTCACGGTATAACCACGTTCCTTCGCCTGCGCCTCGGTCAGCCCGAAGGAGGCCACCTGCGGCTGGCAGTACGTCGCGCGCGGCATCATTTCATAATCCAGCGTAACCGTCTCGTGCCCGGCAATATTTTCGGCGCAGATAATGCCCATCGCCGAGCCGACGTGCGCCAGCATCAGTTTGCCGGTTACGTCGCCAATGGCCCAGATACCAGGGACGTTGGTCGCCATCTTTTCGTCAATTTCGACAAATCCGTGCTCACTGATTTTGACACCGGCTTCTTCCAGCCCCAGTCCTTTGGAATTGGGGTGGAAACCGATTGCCACCAGCGCCTGTTCCGCTTCGAGCACTTTGGTAGCACCCTCAACCGATACCGTGACCTTGACGCCGGTCTTTGTTGCTTCGACTACCTCGACCTTGTGCCCAGCCAGCAGTTTCACCCCGCGCTTGGTAAATGCTTTAGAGACTTCGGCGGCGGCTTCCTCTTCCTCCAGCGGCAGGATGTGCGGAAGCATCTCCACCACTGTCACCTCCACACCGTAGGAACTCCACACGGTGGCGAACTCCATCCCGATGGCACCCGCCCCGATGATGACCGCGCTCTTGGGTAGTTTCTCCTGCAAAATCGCTTCCCAATAAGTGACGACTTTCTCGCCATCCACCTTCCAAGCTCCGGGTACTGCGGCTGAAGCGCCAGTTGCCACGATGATGTTTTTGGCGGTCAACTCAGTCAGTTTGCCGTCTTTATCGGTAACGGAAACAGCCCTGAGCGTTGTCGAAGCGCCTGTCGTCAGTTTCGCTGTTCCCATGAAAACGGAGATGTTGTTTTTCTTCATCAAAAAGCCAACGCCTTTGACCAGGCGATCCGACACCTGGCGCGAGCGTTTGACCGCTGCGGAATAGTCGAGTTTCAGGTTGTCGAACGAAAAGCCAAATTCCTTGCCGCGCTCGCGCAGGATATACGCGATTTCGGCGTTGCGCAGCAGCGCCTTCGAAGGGATGCAGCCAACGTTTAAACACACGCCACCCAGCCATTGCTTGTCCACGATGGCGGTCTTAAGTCCCAACTGCGCGGCGCGGATGGCAGACACATAACCACCCGGTCCCGCGCCGAACACGAGAACATCATAGGTTTCAGCCATAAGCACCTCCTAAATCTTAAAAGGGAACCAGTACCTTATTATAACAACTCATATGCCCGCAGCGATGTTGTACATTTTGGCCTGGTCTTTCCAGGTGCCATCCGAGTTAATGACGTAGAAGACAATATAACCGACCATCGAGCACCCGGAGGAAAAGGTTTCCATAAATAGTAAAGGTGATTGCCAGCGGGAGCAGGAACGGGCGGTGAACAAGTGTCCGCGGGACCAGATCCCAATACTGGGTGCGCTCTTTATCCAGGATGTCCAGCCGGACGTTCTGAGCCAATGACTGGAAGCGTGAGCAGTGCGTGAGGCACGACCAGCACATCGCAGGATTGCCCCAACTCAATCCTGGTGAGTGCCAACGTGTCCTCCATTATGTAGGGGAGTATAAACTCGAGAAATGACTTGCTGTAGGAGGCCTGAGACTTTTGGCTTTGCATGGAATTGGAGATACCTTTGGTGGGCATGGGGTAATTATAAAAACAAACGCGGAGACAATGTGCCCCCGTATTTATTCTGATAGGAAGGGATGGGTTCCGCCTTATTTCACTTTCACCGTGACCGCGAACGTGTCAATTGGATCTGCCCCCGTTTCCCACGGGCGGTGGTAGACCAGCGTCAGCGTGACAGTGCCCGCCTTCAGGGCTTTGAAGGTAAGGGTCAGGGTTCCGCCCGAACCGACCAGACCCGGATTGCTGCTGCTAAACACGGGGTCACCGACCTGCTCGAACATGGTCGTATCCAAATCTTTTGCTTCCCAGGTGTAGCCAGTGGATGGATTGCCATCCAGCGTAATAACAAGTTGCTCACCCACCTTGACTTCCACCTGGCTGCCCTTATCAGCGGCGGTCAGGTTGGCCTGTTTGGACGAGCTACAAGCGGTTACGAGGATAAGCACCACGGCAAGAGTGACAAGGCACAAGGTTTTGCGTAACACGTTTTCTCCTTTTACCATGTGATTATCAAAGAGACGTTAAGACGCCGCGTTATGGTCCATGAGCAGCATCCTGCAATCTACGGAGAGGCATTGCTGACATCCGTAACGTAATCAAATGCTCCCTGGCAGATGGGAGTCAGGTGCGAGGAGACATGTTCCCAGTCCAGCGGTTCACCACTGTTCCTGGTCTTATCCACCGCCAGACCCAGGCAGCCAGGCCCGGCGTTGTAGTTAACCAGACTGAACCGCCAGAAGTCTTCATAAGTAACAGGTGTATCCTTATCATTACCATCGTTAAGATCAATGACCATCCCGGTCTGGTCACAGTTGGCGAGTAGAGTCTCGGCGAAGATGCTCACGCTTTTCTCGGCGCGGTCCAGGTCAATCCCCAGCGGGCAATCCGGGCAGGAGGCATTCACGCTGCTGACCAGGGCGTTGCGCAGCGTTTCCTGTTGTTCGGAATTGAGGTGAGCATACCCTCGGCGGCAAATGGCACCCTCCAGCACTGAAGGACAGAACTGTTCGAAGAAAGGCCGGTTCCAGAGTAAGGTGGTATCTGCCCCGCCATTCGTCATCTGTCCCAGACCGGCCTCCGGATGGCCGATTGTCAAACCGGGCCAGAACTGGCTCTCACGGCTGAAGATGTTTTTGAGTACCTGGGCCGGGATACCGGTCCCCTGGGCCGCGCTGAAGATCAGACCGTCAAAGCGGTTCTGCCAGTCATCCACTGCACTGCGGGCTGTCTCCAGCCCGCAGGGACTGACAAGCCCATTATCGAGCAGGCCGCCATCGGTACAAGGGGATGCGTCTGCCACGCCCTGCTTTATCAAATTGGCTGCCAGGTATTCGTAGGGAATATTCGTTGCCAGGTCTGCGGCGCGAGACGGAGTGGAAAGCCAGGCCGGAACTCCGCCGACGGGCGGGAAGGCTCCCCAGGTCTGTGAGCAGCCTGCCAGCGGCGCGCCGCGCCACTGTGTGCTTAATACATCCACATACCAGGAATGGTCGGCGGGATCATCTGACGTAACTACCCGCACCCGGGCTTCGAAAAGTACGCTGCTATCGCCGTAACTTGAATTAGCCCAGAATTCAAGATACAGGCCGTCGTCGTCGGTAGGTACCAGGTCCACCTGACAGACGGGGTCGCAGGTGAAGGCTATGCCGTCCATCCGCCCGGCCAGGCTGGTAATGTGCGCGCCTTCCATCGGCTCCTCGCCGCTCAATACCAGAATTGGTAAGGCTTCACAGCGGGAGGTTGAATTGAAGGGGACACACCCATCCAGCGCAACCCATACGACCGGCGGCGGCTGGGCCACGGCCACATCCCGCTGGGCGGGTTCGGATTTGAAGAACACCAGATAATACCCCTGGCAGGCGGCGGGATTCTCCTCTGCGGTATCACATGGCCTGGTGGCCAACCACTTATCGTAAAGTGCCGCGCTGCAGACGGTGTAAATCTCGCCGCTGGTTGGCGTTCCTCCGTGGTCAACTTTAATCGAACAGGCGACTTTGTTATCCACCCAACCGGTCAACCACCATTCATAGGAGGTGTAATCTTGCGTAATAATGGCGAAGCGGTCTGGACCTGGAGGCTGTTCCGCCGCGGCAGATACGCGCCGGGTCCCGAAAGCGGACATTGACGCAAAGACGAACAGGAGGGTGGTGGCCGTCCAGCCGGCCCGGAAGCGATTACCCATATCTCTGATAAAAGAGTCCGCTATCATTATAGCGGACTCTTGCCTTTGTTGCTAATCCTTTTTTTGGATTTCTTTGAGTGTTTGTAAATCCCGCTTCAGGTTGCGCCAGCGGTTAAATAGACTGAGGATGTAAAGTGCAAGCACGGTGAGGATCACCGCATACCCGGCGAGCATGTATTTTATCGAGGTGGCATATTCAATCATGGCCTAATCCTTTACTGCAATTCTTCAAGTTTGAGTTGTTCAACCTGTTGAGCAAGCTGGCCCAGGCGGATGCGATGCCAAAAAAGGTTGACGAAGATGACCGAGAAGGTAAACAGGGCAAAGAACATTGTGGCGAGCATTTTTGATGTCATATCGAAATTACCCTGCGAGGCGGTGGAATTCGTCCCGATGACTACCGGATGGATGGTGCGGAAAAGTCGAATGGACATGAAGGTGATCGGCACACTGATCGCGCCGATGAGCGTGTAGACTGCGCTAAAACGGGCGCGCCGGTCGGGGTCGTCAAGTCCCTGGCGGAGCAGGAGGTAGGCGATATAAACCATCTCGAGGATGGCGGCAGTGGTCAGGCGCGGTTCCCAGGTCCAGTAAGCGCCCCAGGAGGGGCGTGCCCAGATAGAACCAGTGACGATGGCAATGATGAAGAAGACCAGGCTTATTTCCACGGCGGCCAGTTCAACGATATCCCATTTCTGGTCATGCTTGATCAGGTAGACAACCCCAGCGACAGCCGCGGCGATGAAGCCGAGCATTCCAACCCAGGCATTGGCGACGTGGAAATAGAAAATTTTCTGAACGTAGTTCATGGTCGCTTCCAGCGGTGCGTATAGAAAGACCATGCCGAGAGCGGCCAGGAAGAGCAGAACAGAGGCAACGTTGAGCACTTTTAAAACAATCGGTTGAGGTTTCATATATTCTCCAATAGAGTGGAACAAGGGGAGTGTCTTCTATTCTTCAACCACGTAATCGAAAACCATATAAGCGACCGCGGTAAAAATCACATCATAAACGATTAGCAGGTTGATGTAAGGCATGACCTCCGTCAGTGCCAGACCTTGTAGAAAACCGCTGCTGGCTTTGACTGCTGCGATCAGAATGGGGATAACGACCGGGAAAAGGAGGATGGGCAGCAACACATCCCGGGTGCGGGTCTGGACCGCCATGCTGGATAGCAAAGTCCCAACGGCAACATATCCGACCGAACCAAGCAGGATGACGACAATTAACCCGGGATTGAACAGGTTGGTGTTATACAGCACACTGTAGACCGGCAGGACAACGACTTCGACGATAAGCATGAAAGCCAGGTTACTGATCGTCTTGCCAAAATAGATTGCTGAACGGTCCACCGGAGCGAGCAGGAGACCGTCAAGGCAGCCTCGGTCTTTTTCGACCGCCATCGAGCGGTTCAGCCCCAGCGTCCCGGCGAAGGCGAAAGTGGCCCACAAAATTCCCGGCGTGGCCACCCGACGCGTCAACGGATCCAGTTCGAGGGCAAAATTGAAGATCAAGATAACCAGCAGGGCAAAAACCAGCATGGCCGAGAGAAGTTCGCGCGAGCGCAGTTCGGCAGCCAGGTCTTTCCAGACAATTGCACCGATGGCGTTCAGAAAGCCCGACGATGGACGACGGACGATGGACGACGGTCTGTGGTCTGTGGTCTGTGGTCTGTTCATATCAGCCTGCCAGCGCCTGACGGTAAAAGTCGAGCAGGTTGTTCTTGCCCAGCCCGTTCCGGCTGGCTGAGGCGGAGATACCTCCGCGTGAAAGCACATCGAAGCGCGACGCCAGGTCCTCGACCCGCCCCAGATCGTGCGAGGTCATGACCACGGTCCGGCCTTGTCCCGCCACCTCGCGCAGGAGACGGTCGAGCATATCGCAGGCATCCTGGTCGAGACCGGTGTGTGGTTCGTCGAACAGGAGCACGTCCGGGTCATGCAGGATGGCCCGTCCGATGGCGAGACGCTGCTGCATGCCACGCGAGAATGTCCGCACCAGGTCGCGGCGGCGGGAGGTGAGTCCCACCAGTTCCAGAACCTCGTTAATCCGCTGACTCAGTTCCAACACACCATACATCCTCCCATAGAAACGCAGGTTCTCTTCAGCGGTAAGCTCGCCATACAACAGCGGAAGGTGCGAGACCACGCCCAGGTTACGACGGACGGCGGCAGCCTGGGCGGGAAGAAGGTAACCCGCTACGCGGACTTCACCCAGCGTAGGCCGCGAGAGCGAGGCCAGGATGCGCAGGAAGGTGGTCTTGCCGGCTCCGTTCGGACCGAGCAGGGCCACGAATTCCCCTTCCTGCACCTCGAAATCCAGGCCGCGCAGGACGGTTTTCAAGCCAAAACGTTTGACAAGCTTTTTGACAGCAATCATGCGGTTAAATCTAGACTATTTGCGGGTTCATCCGTGTTTCAAAGCGGAAGGCGGATGAACCTCGCAATGGATATTAAGCCAGGTTCTTGAGCCGGTCTTTCAATTCGTCCCGGCGCTTCTCGTAGGCTTCTTTTGAAATGTCGCCAGCTTTATTTTGATCATCGAGGGCGATGATGGCATCCATGATGCTTTCGCGATCGTCCCCGAGGGCATCTTCATCGCCTTCTACATCATCACCTTCGAATTCCTCTTCCAGCTTTCTGAGTTTGCGGTCGCGCAGGAAGAGAAAGACGCCCAGGCCGATCAGTATCAAGCCCACAGCGCCCACTCCAATCATCAACCATGTGCGCTGGTCCAGCACGAAACCGGCCTTGTCCCCTGGCATGCCGGAGATCGTCAAGGTCAGAGTGCTGCCCGAGGCCAGGCTGCTGGCTTGATACAGGTGATAGGTTGTAACTGGTGTACCTGAAGAAGCTTGCGTACCACCATCGGTCAATTGGTCACTGCGGACTTTGACACCTTCTGGCACGATGATGGTTGCAGAAGAAACTGGCAGGCTGAACGGCTGGGCAAATACCAGGCGGTTGGTGTAAGGCAGCGTGAATGTGGCAATAATCCCATATTGCAGATCCGCGCCTGGCAATAAGGCAAAGCCATTCGCAGCGTTTAGTAACGGAGAACTGCTCTGGGCCAACTGATACTGTACACTTGCGGCGCCTTCGGGGATCTGAATGAACGGTATACTGGTCCCGTCGCTGGGAACGATGACAGAATTCCCGCCAGAATTAATGATCACATAAAGCACCATTACCTGTACCTGTCCAGCGGTTGAAAAGTCGAATTGCAGGTGGGTCTGGGTGATGGTGAGAACATTCAGGTCGTCTGTCGTCTCGTAGATCGTTATCGGCAAATCAAACAGAAAAAGTGTCCCGTCGAAGGACGCGGGAACAGAATTATATGTAACGCCGTTGTAGTCCACTGTAACCAAGTAGACCGTTGTCGTATCCGCCGGGATGTTGGTAAACTCGTACTTTCCATCAGGCAGGATGGGTGTCGTCAGGGTCTGCGCTACTTGTCCGGAGGTGGTGTTGTACAGCAGCAGGGTCGCAATTGTTCCATTGGGGATGGCAGCGCCGGAAGCAAGAGTCACCGTGCCGTCAAATACCAGCACATCGGCCTGAGCGGTGGGGCTGACCTCCACCATGGGAGTGGTCGAGTCTGTTGCGGCGGGAGTTGATCCAGTGGTCGTGACGACCGATTCTGAGGTCGGTGTGGGCGTTGCTGTCGATGGAGGTTTTGGCGTCTGGGTGGCAGGGACGATCGTCGGTACGGAGGTCGGCGAAGCGTAGCCGGGTGGCGGGGTGATATCCTCGGCCAGCGAACAGCCAGCGAGAGCCAGGGCGAGTAAAACAACGAGAATAGTCAAGCGGAATTTCATGAAGGATCCTTTTAAAATACGTGATAGCCAATCAAAAAAGTTCCTACAAAGGTGATAGAACGAATTTTTGAAGACTTCAGAATTATTTCAATGTACTGCCACAAACTGGGCAGAAAACATCCGATTGCAGAACAGGTTTACCGCAATTGGGACAAAAACCGGCAGTCTTAACTTTCCGGCCGTTGCGGCGTTTGGCAAGCAGGTCTTCCAGATCGTCATCAGAAAGGGGGGCAGTGGGGTTGTTTGCGCTTTCGGCGCGCTGTCCTTTTCCGCCGGCCTGCCCAGCAGTGCCAGGGGTGAGGGTATCCAACTGGCGCAGCACCTCTGCACCTTTTTGGAGTAATACTGCGCGCTGGGCAGGGTAATCTTCCGCCGGGATTTTTCCGAGAGTCTGGTCGAAATCCAGTTCTTGCAGTGCGGTCAACAGGCTTTCGCGCTCAGCCAGCAGGAACGAAAGTTCGTGGCTGCTCTCTGGGGCACGGACGCGCCGCCGTTCGAAAAACGGACGGGTCACGAAGAGTACGATGAATGCGAGCACGATCAGAAGGAGGAAAATTGCAGCCGGTTCCATAATATTATCTCCCCACCAGTAACGGATCGATGATTGCCTGGATTTCCGCCACGGATTGGAACGGTCCGATTTGGATGAAACGCAGGACACCCTGCTGGTCAACGACGTAGGTTTCCGGCACACCCAAATTGCGGTTGAAAATTTGCGAAATGCGCGTCCCCATGTCGGGGCCGTTGGGATAACTCAGGTTGAATTCCGTCATATATTCACGTGCTTCCGGCTCGGTATCCACGTAATCCACGCCCAGAAAAACCACCTGTCCCGTCTCTTCGTAGGAGCGCCAGGCAGTTTCCAAGTCCGCGGCTTCGGTCCTGCATGGCTGGCACCAGGACGCCCAGAAATTAATCACCACCACCTTGTCGCTCAGGTCGGAGAGCTTGACCTCTGAAGCGCCGTTGTATTCGTAACCGCTGAACAAAGTCAGCGTGAAATCGGGCACCGATGAGCCGATACTCAGAATTGGATTCTTGGCCTTCAACAGCCCGGCAGCCAGCAGACCGAGCAGACCCAGTAAGCCAATCCATACGAGTATCTGTGCCCAGAGGGGGACTCCGCGCTTCGGTGCAGGAGTAGTGTTCGGTTCTTGCGACATTCTGCCAGCCTCCTAATTACGTTTCTTAAGTTCTTCTTCGAGGCGGGCGACGTACTCATCATCCACAGCGGTACCGGACCCTTCGGCAGGCTCAGGCCCCGACCCGGATGAGGACGAATGGTCTGCTCCCGTTATCGGTTCTTTTGTCAGCCTTTTCCAGGTCGTGAATGCCCGGAAGAGCAGGGTGACCCCGGCTAAAAATGCCACGGGCGGGACGACGTAAACCAGCCAATTAATCCCCGTGCGGGGCGGCTCGGACAGGACGCGGGCTCCATAATAATCCACAAAATACTGCTTGATCTCTGCTTCCGATTTCCCTTCGGCCAGCATCTGGCGGATGAGCTCACGCCACTGGTGACAGGCCGTGGTCGGGCAAACATCCAGCGGGGTGTTCTCGCAGACCGGGCAGTATAATTGACGGGCGATGGCATTCACTTCATCATCGGAGGGCGTTGGCTGTTGGGCAGAGACCGCAATGGAGGGAATAAGGGTGGCTGCAAAAAGCTGGAAGAAAAAAATAAGAAGAAAGATGTTTTTTGTTTTCATATTTTCCCTTCCCGCTTTTCATCCTCGCGTTCCGGCCATGCTGCCACCAGGAATCCGAAGATGAACATCAGGCTGCCGATCCATAGCCAGTTGACCAGTGGGTTATGATACACCTTAAAAGGTGCCTGTGCTGCCGAGACGTTCTCCCAGTTAACCAGCACAACATACAGATCATCTGCCAGGGTGGAGCGCACACCGGCGATCGTCATCGGCTGCCCGCTCGCCGTGTAATAGTCGTAGCGGGGATAGAGATTGCCCAGAAATTTATCGCCCCGGAAAACGCTGAGGGCGGCGCGCGTCACAATGCGCCCGTCCGTATATGGGAACTGTGCCAACGAGTCAAAGCGGAGGGTATATCCGGCAATCTGGATGTCTTCACCAACCGCCAGCGTTTTTTGCGTGGTGGTCTGGTAAAGTTCTATACCCAGGATGCCGATGGCCATTACTACCATGCTGAGATGGATCAGATAACCGCCATAACGGCGGTGATTGCGCCCGGCCAATTGCCAGAGGGCGACCAGGAAATTCACTTTTTGCTTTTTTTGTTGGGACCGCACCCCGCGCCAGAACTCAAACAGTGTCACGAAGATCACGAACGCCACCAGTGTGAACCCGACCAGCGCAATCCAGTTGTGCACCCCCAGGATGGCCAATACCACTGGGACGATAGCTGAAGGGATGGATGGCTTCCACAGGGCGCGTCCCAATGTCTTGTATGTGGATCTCCCCCAGGCCGAAAGCGGGGCGATACCCATTAAAGCCAACAACGCACCGAACAACGGTCCGTTGGCACGCAGGTAGAACGGCGGTCCGACAGTCACTTTTTGACCCGTCACCAGTTCCGAGATCAAGGGGAAGATCACTCCCCAGAAACAGACGATCAGAACGCCCATGAAAAGTAGATTATTAAGCAGGAAAAGTGCCTCGCGCGAAAACAACGATTTCATCTCGACCTCGGCCCGCAGGTCTTTCCAACGATAAATTAACAGGGCAACCGAAGTGACGAAGGTGATGCCAATAAAGGCAAAGAACATCGGGCCGATGGCGCTTTGAGAGAAAGCGTGGACCGAAGAAAGCACCCCGGAACGGGTGAGAAAGGTGCCGAAGATGACCAGGGCATAGGTCAAGATGATAAGCAGCATGTTCCATTGTTTAAACATACCGCGCTTTTCCTGGATCATGACCGAGTGCAGGAAAGCCGTCCCGGTCAACCAGGGCATAAGAGCGGAAATTTCGACCGGGTCCCAGCCCCAGTAACCTCCCCAACCAAGCACATCGTAGGCCCAGCGCATCCCCAGCACCAGGCCGAGAGACAGGAACAGCCAGGCGACCAACGTCCAGCGGCGGGTGAGACGAATCCAGCGGTCGTCCGAGCGGCCAGTAACCAGGGCGGCGATGGCAAAGGCGTAGGGGATGACAAAAGCGACAAAGCCCAGGTACAGCATGGGCGGGTGGATGATCATGCCGGGATGGCGCAGGAGCGGGTTTAGACCCTGTCCATCCGCGGGAGTAATGGGAACAGCTCCGGCAGGCGCGAACATGCGCGGCACAAAATCGCCTCCAGTGGTTTGCCACCAGCGCGCAAAAGGGTTCTCGTAGAGAATTGTCAATGACAGGAAAAAGGCCAGCGTAACCGAAGTCACCACGATGACCCAGGGCAGCAGTTCGCGGTCGCGCTCCCACTTGCGTAAGGTAACGGCCGAGGCGAAGGCTGACATCAGCCACGACCACAGGACGAGCGACCCGGCCTGTCCGCCCCACAGGGCGGTGAGCTTGAGATAGAACGGCATGTCGTTGCTTGTCACCGAGTAGACATATTGGAGTTCATAATGTCCTGTGACGAGCAGGTAAGCGAGCATCAAGGTTGCCAGTGAGATAAGCGGGAAGGTTAATTGCATGGCACGCCGGGCGGCTTCCACCCAGCGGTCAGACTTGTCAAAGTATCCCACAACTGCCGCACCCACGCTAAAAAGTGCCAGCAGGAATGTCAGCACGAACACGCCAAAGCCGGATTGTGCAAGCATGAAGGCTCCTAGTATTTTATTTGTGAGCAGGCTGGTGCTGATACTGGTTCTTGCATAAATCCATGAACTTTCCTTAATCGACGGGCTCTATAATAACGGGATATTGGTTCAGGTATTTACGCAGTACCCTGTAAATCCATGATACCAACGGGCTAATTCCCGTTGACGACCTGGCTGGGAATGGCTTCCTGGTATTTGGTGGGGCATTTGAGCAAAAGTTCATCAGCATAGAAGATGCCATCCTCACCCAGATGACCGGTGACGATCGCCTGTGCCTCGTCACGCAGCAAGTCGGGTTTCGGGCCGTTATAGACAATCGTCAGCCTCGCCCGCATCGGGTCCGTGACCGCTTTGTGCAGCACGGCAGCCAGTCCGCCGCCCATCTCTATGGCGGCGTTATCACCGGGAACGTGGGCAATCTCAAAAGTCAAATTCATCGTCTGCGGGTCGTAATGGATGCTATCACCAATCACTGCACCGGAGATGCGCAGACTGCGGTCAACCAGGCTGTTGCCTTTTGATTTTAATTCATTCACTGTCATAAAAAATTCGGCATTGGCCTGCGTGGCCGAAACGATAAGATATATCACTGCTGCCAAAATAAGCAGACCGCCCACAATGAATTTCGCGCGGCCTTGGATACCAGTTTGTAGGGATTTCTGCATTTCATACCTCCAAATTTCCTTCTCTCAAGTCCAAGGTAATTATCCATATGTAGATTAATGTAAGGTGAGAATGTGAAAGATTCAACAAAATCAATGCAACTGAACTAACCCGGTGCGAATGGCGAATTTAACCAGTTCGGTGCGAGAGTGCATATTGAGTTTGTGCATAATACGTTCCCGATGGCGGGCAATCGTCTTAGGGCTGAGACCGAGCTGCTGCCCAATCTGCTGGTTATTCAACCCATTTGCCACCAGTTCAAGGACCTGGCGCTCGCGCAAGCTGAGCACATCCAACCCGATAATATTCGTCTCCTCCACTTCTGCCGCGACCGATGGCTGCGTCGCAGACTGGTGTGCCAGGCGCTGGTAATCTTCAAGCAACCAGCGCGCCAGGGCAGGCTGGAGAAAAACATTACCGGCGTAAATCGTATGGATGGCTGCGATGAGATCATCCCCGGCGGCTTGTTTGGTGATGTAGCCGGATGCGCCTGCGGCCAACATCTGCATGAAATACTGTTTATCATCGTGGACGGTTAAGGCCAGGATCAGGCATTTCGGACACAGGACGCGCAGTCGCCGGGTAGCCTCCAATCCATCAACGCCGGGCATGGTTATGTCCATCAAGATTACGTCTGGTTGCGTTGTCATGGCGCGGCTGACGGCTTCTTCTCCATCACTGGCTTCTGCCACGACGTCGAAATCCTCCTGAGTCTGCAGGAAGGTCTTTAAGCCGACGCGTACAACCTGATGATCATCCACGAGCATTAAACGTATTTTTTTCATGCTTATTCTTCCTTTGACTAGTGACTAGGGGAGGATATCAAAGACAGGGACTGCAACTTCGACAATCGTTCCTTTACCCGGCTCCGATTCGATGATTAACTGGCCGCCAACCGATTCGATCCGCTCCCGCATCCCGGCCAGACCCCAACCACGCGGCGGGGCAAATGATTGCACGGGGTTAAAACCGATGCCGGAATCTTCAATCTTCAGAGTGATCTCCTGAGATTGATAAACCAATAAAATCCGAGCCTGCCGGACTTGAGCATGACGGACTACATTATGTAATGCTTCCTGCGCCACTCGAAAAAGAACGGTTTCAATGACGGTATCGAGCCGCCGCGCTTTTCCTTGAATATCCATTGAAACATCCAATCCTGCCGATACACTATCATCCTTGAGGTATTCCAGAGCAGAGATCAAGCCAAGATCGTCCAATTGGGCCGGGCGGAGATCGTGGACCAAACGGTAGAGTCCCTGCGACATCTGTTTGCAGAGCACCTGCAAACGGTCAACAAGGTTTTTGACTTCAGAGCGATCACAAACTACGGTCTGTAATGTAGCCAGGTCGAGGGAAAATGCCGTCAAAACCTGGGATGTTTCATCATGGAGCTCACGAGCAATGCGAGTTCGTTCCTCCTCCTGCGCCCGCACGGTGTGCCGAAGCAATTCGCGCCTAAGCGCTTCCCGCTCGGTTAATTCGTTTTGGATACGTTCCAGTGCATCCAACCGAGCCTGTTGTGCAGAGAGTAACTGTAGCTGCCTTTCCTTCTCAACAATCTGCGTGGCTCGCAACAAGCTGAGCGTGATGAGCACAGCCAGTAGAGCCCTCAAGACTTGAATGGGGAAACCAGTAAATGTCCGAAAAACGGTCGAGTTCAGGTCACGGGCCGGGAACATGTCAATCGCGGGGACGAATAATTGCGTCAGGCCATACAATCCAAACCCGATGGCTGCCCAGGTAAGGAAAACCATCACCCGCCTCCGACCACCGGTCAGAGCACTGAGCGCTTCAGCTCGTAGGGCCAGAGCAGCCAGAAACGCGGCAGGAACTGCCAGTAGGTAACGGGTCAGTACATCAAATACGTTCACTAAAAGGGTGGTACCTGTACGGTACGTAAATACAGCGCTTGCCAAGATTCCGAGTCCATAGACTGCCAGCGCACTCCAACCGGCATAGGCGGATGCGCCTGGTTTCAACGGATGTACGCGCAGGGTTAAGATGCCATAAACCAAAAGGAAAAAAAACGACGTTGCCAGCATTCCAAGCCGCAGCCAAAGAAGCCAGGCAGGCAATTGCAATCCCCCCGCAACAGGCTGCAGCAAATATGAATCGAGCCATTCATGCGCACCATGGAGCATGCCAAAAGCAGCCAGCGGGCGGAGGAGGCGCGCCTCTGCCAGGGCGGGGGAGCGCTCGGATTCCAGTGCCAGTGTGAGCCCCATGCCAAAAAAGGCTAGGCCATATGCAAAATAGACCACAAGCAAAACTAGATCGAAGGATTGACCGGCCATATATCTTTACTCATTGGGTATTTTACACCAACATTGGTTTTTTATTTGTGCATATTATCACGGATAGATAGTGACAAAAATCACGTTAGTTTGTCTCATTTTTCACTTGATTTTATTCATTATTGGGGTTATAAACCCAACAATTGGTATCATGTCCCCATCGGAAATTGGGGCATTAATCCTGTAAAGCAGGTGTTGCTCAACCCGATAAATTTAATTTATCCTGTTAAGCAAAACAATCAAGATTCTAAAGAGGAAAGTTAAATTATATCGCTAAAAAATACTGATTTTTGCAGGGGCGCTGCTCATCCTTGGAGTGGTTGTGGTTGCTTGTGGCCCCCTAAAAAACCCCGAACCCACCGAAAAGAAAGTCTTGGTTTCCTCGATCCTATTCCAGGTTGCCTGCAACTACCAGTATTCGATCAAAGATTCGGGTGTGTCCGCCCATAACCCGAAGTACATTATGCAGATCCTGATCTACTCCAGCGAAGAAATTGGCGGCGACGTCAGCATGTATACACGTCCATAACCATCACGACCTTAACGATATAAAGCGGGACGGATGAACCCACCCCCGCTTTACCACGAAATAACCAGAATATTTTTTATCGCCATCATCCAGTAAATTCCTTATAGGAGAAGGCAATGCGAAAGTTAATAAGTAATCACCGCCTGATGTTCGTGATCCTGATTTTCGGATTCGGGCTGGTGGTATTCGCCCTGGCCGGGATCGTCAATCCTGTGGCAGCATCGCCGGGCTCAGGTCCAGGTCCAAATTCGGTTTCAGCTCCAGTTCAGGTGCCAGATAATGCGGCATGCCTGTTCTGCCATGACAAGCCCGGGATGACTCGTTCCCTGCCCAGTGGGGAAACGCTTTCGTTGACCATTGACTCGAGCCATTTCGCTGAATCAGCCCACGAGGGTGTTGCTTGCAGCGAGTGTCATACAAACATCGTTACCTTCCCACACCCAGACTTTCAGGTCCAAACCTTACGCGAATTTTCCCTGCAGATGTACACCATTTGCCGGAAATGCCACGAGGAGCAATATAATAAAACTCTGGATTCCGTTCATATGCGGGCTGTTGCTGCTGGGAACACAAATGCGGCTATCTGTACCGATTGTCACAACCCTCACTCACAGCCTGTCATTACAGATCAAAACGGCGCCCTCCTGCCGGAAGCCCGTCTGCGCATTCCGGAAACATGTTCACGATGTCACAGCGCAATTTATGAAACCTATAAACAAAGCGTTCATGGAACTGCGCTAACCCAAGAAGGCAACACCGATGTCCCCACCTGTATTGACTGTCATGGTGTGCATAATATTGTGGATCCGACAACCAATGCATTCCGGCTCCAGTTACCCGATGTTTGCGCCAGATGCCATACCGATCCAGCCATCATGACCAAGTATGGCATCTCCACACAAGTTTTAAACACATATGTCGCAGATTTCCATGGGACAACCGTAACTCTATTTGAGAAAATCACACCTGACCAGATTACCAATAAGCCGGTTTGCTTCGACTGCCACGGCGTTCATGACATCAAGCGTGTGGATGACCCGGTTTACGGGCTCCAGATGAAACAAAACCTGCTGCTGGCATGCCAACGCTGTCATCCGAATGCCACCACCAACTTTCCAAATGCCTGGATGAGCCATTACATTCCGAGTCCGACTCAATTTCCGATCGTGTATTACGTGAACCTGTTTTACAAATTCTTCATTCCGGCAGTGATCGGTTCAATGGTTATCTTTGTGATAAGCGATGTTGTGCGGCGGTTGATCGAGCGCCGTAAAGGAGCAAAGCACGTATGAGTTTGGAAAAGACCGTCAAAAAGCAAACCCGATCAACAGAACAGCCGTTGCGCCTGTACGAGCGTTTCCATTGGACGCAGCGCGTTGAGCACGTTTTGCTGCTAACCTCATTCTCGCTATTGGGAATTACCGGTCTGCCTCAGAAATTCTCCACGGCTGGATGGGCGCAGGCAATGATCCGTTTTTTTGGCGGAATTGAGACTACACGCTTGATTCACCATATCTGCGCCATTGTTTTGATGTTCCTGGCGATTTACCACATTCTGGATATCGGTTACAAAATTTTCGTCCGTCGTACGCGTTTGAGCATGCTCCCGGGTATTTCGGATGTGAAAGATGCCTTTCAAGCCTTTTTGTATAATTTGGGCTTTACCAAAAAGCGCCCACAACTGGGGCGCTATACATTCGAAGAAAAGGCCGAGTACTGGGCTTTGATATGGGGAACCGTGATCATGGGTATCACCGGGTTCATGATGTGGAATCCCATCACCACTGCCAGATTCTTACCCGGGGAAATCATACCGGCTTCCAAAGCCGCCCATGGTGGGGAAGCCCTTCTGGCTGTCATGGCAATCGTCGTCTGGCATATGTACGGTGTTCACCTGAAGCGCTTCAATAAAGCCATGTTTACCGGGAAACAGACCGAAGATGAAATGCTGCATGAACACCCGCTCGAACTGGCCGACATCAAGGCGGGAATTTCGGAGCGTCCTGTGGACCCGAAAACCTTGCGCAGACGCAAGACGATCTATTACCCGGTTGCAGGTGCCTTGGCGATTGCCATGCTCTTTGGAGTGTACGGCTTTATCGGCAGCGAAAAGACCGCCATTACAACGGTTCTACCGATTTCAAACCCTGTACCGATTTACGTCCCGCAAACACCCACGCCGATCCCAACGACAATCGCCTCAGCTGTTCCTCCCGGCATGTTGACCTGGGATGCTTCGATCGGAGCAATGTTCCAGACCAATTGTGCGATGTGCCATAATACCTCTCTACTCACGAACGGGTTATCATTTGCCAGCTATGCAGATGCCCTGAGAGGTGGTAGCAATGGTCCTGTAATTGTCCCGGGTGATGCGAACAGCAGCAAGCTTGTGGTGATACAATCCGCTGGCGGTCACCCAGGCCAGTTCAGCCTCGAAGAATTAGCTGCTGTCAAAAATTGGATTGACGCCGGGGCACTTGAGAAATAAGAAATAAAATAGTAAAATGTAAAGGTCTGGTAATAGTAATTATTACCCAGACCTTTTAGTTTTCCCCGAAGGAGACAATGATGAAATTTCGAAATTGGATGAAACGCTTTTTTTTCCCGCCTTCAAGCGCCTCGCTTTCCATACGCATCCTTCCCTATGCCATACTGGGAATCCTGACCATTGCCGTGCTTATTGGCGGGGCATATGGCTGGCAGTACACCAATTCCCCATCCTTCTGCGGGACAACCTGTCACACAATGCCTCCCGAATACGCAGCTTACCAGGTTTCACCACATGCCCAGATCGCCTGCGTGGAGTGCCACATCGGGCGCGAATTTATTGGTAACCAGATTTTCCGCAAGGCCGGCGATATCAAGCACTTGATTGCCACCACCTTCAAGACTTACGAGTATCCCATCATGGCGACCAGCATGCGTCCTGCCCGCGAGACTTGCGAGACCTGTCACTCACCTGAAAAGTTTTCCGATGACAGCCTGCGGCAGATCACGCACTTCACTGCCGATCTCAACAATACACCATACAGTATTTACCTGGTCCTTAAAACCGGTGGAGGTTCAAAACGCAGTGGTTTGGGACGCGGGATCCATTGGCATATCGAGAACAAAGTCTATTTCTACGCTACTGATGCAAGTCAGCAGAATATCCCTTATGTGCGCGTGATCAATGATGACGGCAGCGTGGTCGAATATACGGATATTTCAGCGAATTTCGATCCGGCCAGCGTGGATGCGAGCCAGTTGCTTGAAATAGACTGCATCACCTGCCATAATCGCATCACCCATCGTATTTACACTCCGGAAGAATCGGTAGATACATCAATGACCCTTGGGAAAATCTCAACCAGCATTCCCGATATTCGTCTCAAAGGTGTGGAAGTTCTGCGGGGAACTTACACCACCCAGGCAGAGGCGCTGGCAGGCATCGCCGCCTTGGAAGACTACTATAAGACCACTTACCCAGACTTCTACTTAGACAATAAAGAGAAGGTTCAATCTGCCATCACGGAATTGCAGACCATCTTTAGCGAATCGGTCTTCATCGATCAGAAAGTGGACTGGAATGCCCACCCGAATAACATCGGCCACATAGACAGCGCAGGGTGCTTCCGCTGCCACGATGGGAAACATATGGATGCCCAGCAGCAGGCCATCCGGTTGGAATGCAACCTGTGCCATTCCATTCCGGTCATGGCCACCTCCCAGGACTTGGTCTCCCGCATCGAGATCAGCCGTGGCCCCGAACCCAATTCCCACCTGAATCCCAACTGGATCAACCTGCACCATAGCGCGTTTAATGCCACCTGCTCCAACTGCCACACCACCGATAACCCGGGCGGAACGACCAATACTTCTTTCTGCTCGAACAGCGCCTGTCATGGGACGGTCTTTACTTATGCCGGTTTCGACGCTCCCGCCCTGCGCATCATCCTCCAGGCGCAGTTACCCACACCCGCTCCCGCACCGACACCGGCGCCGGTCGTTGGCACACCAACTTTTACGGCCAATATTCAACCGATTTTCGCAGCACGCTGCACCATGTGTCACAGCGGAGCCAGCGCTCTGGCGGGTCTCGATCTTTCAACCTATGCAAGTGTGTTGCTAGGCAGCCAGAATGGTGTCGTGATTGTACCTGGCGATTCAGCCGGCAGTAAACTGATCCAGATACAGAGTGTGCAGCACAAAGCTAATCTGAGCGCCGAGGAATTGGAAATAGTCAAACAGTGGATTGATGCCAACGCGCCAGAACAGTAAACTTAAGGTAGATTTCGACAAAGGAGATGAGAATATGGAGAATGAGGAAAAAAAAGAGATTTCGCGGCGCGATTTCATGAAAATTACCATCGGAGCGATCGGTGGATTGATCGGTCTGGGATTTGGAATCCCGGCAATCGCCTATGTCGTGTCACCTGCTCTTGGCAAAAGTCAGGCCCAGCAATGGATCCAACTGGGCGCCACCTCTAAGATCGAACTGGGAAAGCCGACGCTATTCAAGGTCACGATCACACGCCAGACCGGCTGGATAGTCAACCAGGAAGAACTCGCTGTTTATGTACTGTCAGAAGACGGACGTGATTACGTCGCCATGTCAAATGTCTGTACACATCTTG
This sequence comes from Anaerolineales bacterium, assembly GCA_017882065.1. GTDB lineage: Bacteria > Chloroflexota > Anaerolineae > Anaerolineales > Villigracilaceae > UBA877. Next base: position 20,140 of record JADGQD010000008.1, read on the forward strand.
GCTGCCGCATTCGTTGGATCGCTGGCCAGGATCAATATGTCTGCCCTTGCCACAATGGGATTTTTGATAAGCAAGGGAACGTTGTCTCGGGCCCACCGCCTCGACCCCTTGACAGGTATGAAACGAAGGTCGAGAACGATCAATTGTTCATCCTGGGAGGCTGAGAAATGCTTACACGATTCGCTAATTGGTTAGATGAACGCATCGGCTGGCGTCCAGTTTGGGATGCCATATTCCTGCGCAAGATGCCCAAAGTAAACTGGTTCTACACCCTGGGCAGCGCCACGCTGTTTGTTGCCGTTAATCAGGCGATCACCGGCATCCTGTTGACGATCTACTACGTTCCCACTCCCGATCACGCTTACGACAGCGTACAATATATCACCACCCAGGTGACCGGCGGCTGGCTCATTCGCGGCCTGCACCACTGGGGTGCGAGCGTTATGGTTGTGCTGGTGGTGCTGCACATGCTCCGTGTGATCTTCTATGGCGCTTATAAATACCCGCGCGAAGTCACCTGGCTGACGGGCGTTGTGCTCCTGCTGCTGGTGATCGGATTTGGATTTACCGGTTACCTTCTGCCATGGGATCAGAAATCCTATTGGGCAACCACGGTTGGCACGCGCATCGCGGGCGTCGTTCCGTGGGTAGGGGATTGGATCTTGCGCATTATGCGCGGCGGTGAAGACCTTTCCGCGGTGACCCTGGCTCGCTTCTTCGGGGCGCATGTTTGGGTCCTGCCCGCGACCCTGATGCTCCTGGTTGGCATACACCTTTATTTGGTGATCCGCAATGGCATCAGTGAGATCCCAAAGAAAGAGGGAGGCAAACAATGAACGAGCAAGAGAAAAAGGCTTCCCTGGAGAAATACCAGGAAGCAAAGAAAAAAGGCATACCCTTCTTCCCAGACATCATATTCAAAGATGCAGTCGTATCCTTCGGCATTTTTCTCCTGCTGATCGCATTGGCCTATTTCGTCGGAGCGCCACTGGAGGCGCGAGCCAACCCTGCGGATACTATCTACACGCCACGCCCAGAATGGTATTTCCTGTTCCTGTTTCAACTGTTGAAGTACTTCCCCGGAAAACTTGAAGTAGTCGGAGTGATCATCATTCCCACGCTGGCAATCCTGGTTCTGGCCTTGCTGCCATTCCTGGATCGAGGCTCGCGCCGTCACTTCCTGAACAGACCTGTGGTCACCGGAGTGACTGTTTTTGCTCTGGCTGCCGTCGTTTTCCTGACCATCCAGTCGGCACTCGAAGCACCTCCGCCAGCAGCAGTTACTTCTGGTGATCAAACCGCGGCTCTCTATGCGGCAAACTGTGCTCCCTGCCACGGCTCTTCTATTGTTGTTCCCGCAGGAACAAATTTACATGACGTGATCGCTCAGGGCAAGCATCAAGGGATGCCAGCCTGGGGTGCGGATCTTTCGACTGACCAAATTGATGCCCTGGTGGGTTTCATCCTTTCCCCCGGCGGTAGTGCACTTTTTACCCAATACTGCGGTAGTTGCCACGATGCCCCGGAATTGGTCGCCCAAAGCCCGCTGGATCTCAAGAAGGCACTGGATGAAGGCGCAGCTTATGCTCCTCACGCCACTGTGAGTGTCCCGGACTGGGCCACCGCGATGACTGTGGAAGAACGCACCCGGTTGCTGAACTTCCTGGTCGCCCCGGATGGGGCCAGGCTGTTTGCCACCAACTGCTCCTCCTGCCATGGCGACTCGGTGGCGTTCTCAGGTACTGAAAGTGACCTGCGCACGTTGATCAGCCAGGGAGGTCTTCACCTTGAGATGCCACCATGGAAGGAAACGCTCACTTCCGACCAGATCGATACCCTGGCCCGTTATGTGGTTGACCCGGAAGGGAATCCCTCCGCCAAGGCATTGTTTGACCAGAATTGCGCCAGTTGCCATGGGAGTCGCATCCCCACAGAGACGAACTTAGAACAGGCGCGGCAGTCCATCGCTTCAGGCGGTGCGCATAAAACCATGCCCATCTGGGGCCAGATACTGACCTCCGAACAATTGGATGCGTTGGTGCAGTACACCCTCCAGGCGGCGCAAGGATCGCCCATACAGGTTGGGCAGGGACTCTTCGCCCAGAATTGTTCATCCTGTCATGGCGAATTTGGTGAGGGTGGTCCCAATCCGGCGCGGGCGGGCGATATTATTCCACCCATCAGCACTTCAGATTTCCTGAATACGCGCGATGACAGCACGATTCGCGCCATCGTCGCGCAAGGGCAGCCGGATCTCGGTATGCCTCCATTTGGAACATCAAATGGCGGTCTCCTGAGCGACGACGAAGTTGACGCCATCGTTGCCTTTATTCGATCTTGGGAAGCGAATCCCCTGGTGATTGAACCTACCCCGGTGGCTGTGGCAACCCCAACCGTTGTTAGCCTTTCCGTTGCAGAAATTTATTCCAGGCTGTGTGCTCAATGTCATGGCCCATCCGGCGAAGGTGGAACAGGGCCAGCG